>CALBSZ010000085.1 GCA_937967665.1 uncultured Planctomycetaceae bacterium | reverse complement strand
GTGTCGTGTAGGGGTATCCGCGCGTCTTCGCGAGCTCGGCGGTCGGCTCTGTGCTGACCGTGCTGGGCTATGTGCTGGACAGCGATTACCTTGCCGTCGTGCTGAACGATGGTCGGCGTTTCGACGCCGTCGTCACGGGCTCCGACCCCATGCTCGAAATCGCCGTGCTGAAACTGGACGCGACCGATTTACCCTTTTTCGAGTTGGAGCGTGCCGTGCCGATGGAGACCGGAGGACGCGTGCTGGCGTTCAGCAACTTGTTTGGAGTCGCGACCGGCAACGAACCGGCCAGCGTTCAGCACGGAGTCATCGCGGCGACTTCAAACTCGCAGGCGCGAAAGGGTGCATTCCAATACAAGCACGATGGTCTGGTTTACATTCTGGATGCCATGACTAACAACCCGGGCGCGGCGGGCGGCGCGCTGACCGATCGCAGTGGTCGTCTGGCGGGTTTGTTGGGCAAGGAACTGCGCAGTTCCCAAACCAATATCTGGCTCAACTACGCCATCCCGATAAAGGAAATCGCACCCGCAGCCAAAGACATTCTTGCCGGCAAGCTGCGGCCGCTGGTGTTCGACGAGGAAGCCCGGAAGCCGCGCGAGCGCATGTCGCTGCCGTTGCTCGGCATCGTCCTGGTACCGGACGTCGTTGCCAAGACGCCTCCCTTCATCGATTCCATCGTGCCCGGTTCGCCGGCGGATAAAGCGGGGCTGCAACCGGATGATCTAATTCTCTACATGAACGACGGTACGATCGATTCCTGCGCGAGCTTGCGGGAAGGACTGTCCTTTATTGATCGCATTGACAACGTGGAACTCGTCCTGCAACGGGGCGACGAATTGATAACCGTGAGGCTTCGCATACCGTGATCCATAAAACCAAACTGGTATCTTTCGTAGCCGGCGTTTGCCTGGCGTCGAGTGTGTTTGGGCAAACGCTGGAGGAGTTGGAAGAAGCCGCCTTCCGCGCCGCGGGCGAGAAGGTCGCGCCCTCCGTGGTTCAGATCACCACGTTTGGCGGCGCGGAACGCGTGGGCAAGTTCGTCGTCGGCGACGGTCCCACCACCGGCATTGCGATCAGTCCGGACGGACTGGTGGTCTCGAGCGCGTTTAATTTCGTCCAGAATCCGGCCTCGATTCTGGTGACGCTCCCTAACGGCGAGCGGGCCGCGGCCAAAATCCTGGCTCGCGATAACAACCGCATGCTGGTGGTTTTAAAAGTGAACACTACCACGCCGTTGGTCGTGCCGGAACTGGTGCCTCGGGACCAGATGATGGTGGGCCAATGGGCCATTGCCGTCGGCAAAACGTTCGATCCCAAACAGGCCAATCTTTCTGTGGGTGTCCTGAGCGCCACGAACCGGGTCTGGGGAAAGGCCATTCAGACCGACGCCAAGATATCCCCACACAATTATGGCGGGCCGCTGGTCGACATTCAGGGCCGTGTCCTGGGCGTGCTCGTTCCCATGTCGCCTGACGCGTCGGGCGAACTGGCGGGGACCGAGTGGTATGATTCGGGCATCGGGTTCGCCGTCCCGCTGACCGACACCATCGCCCGGCTCGACACTCTAAAAAGCGGTAAGGATCTGGAGCCCGGTATCATGGGTGTGACGTTTCGAGGTTCGAACGTCTATGCCGATGCCGCTGTGATCGGCGAAGTCCGGCCAAATTCGCCGGCTTACGGCGCCGGCTTCAAGCCGGGCGATACGATCGTGGAAGTCGACGGCGCTCCGATCGTGCGGCAGGCACAGCTGAAACACGCTCTCGGCGGGCGCTATGCCGGAGATTCGGTGAACGTGGTGGTGACGCGGGGCGAAGATCGGATTCAAGCCGATCTGACGTTGACGGACAAATTGCTCCCCTACGAACATCCCTTTATCGGTATGCTGCCGCAACGCGAACCGGATTCCGAGGGCTTGAAGGTTCGTTTCGTCTATCCGGACAGCCCCGCGGGAAAAGCTGGCCTGCAAGCGGGCGATCTGCTGTTGGGGATCAACGACCAGGAGGTCAAGACACGCGACGATGCCTATCGCATCCTGGCGGCGTATCAGCCGGGCGAGACCATCAAGCTGAAGACAAATCGTGGCATGTCCGAGGTGACGCTCGCAGCGTTGCCCACGGAGATCCCCGCCACTTTGCCCGCGGCGGTTCCGGCCGCTGCGGAAGCGGTCGAGCCGAACGATATGTCCGGTGTGGTCGAAGTCAAGGTGCCGGAACAGAAGAACGATTGCTTCGCCTACGTTCCTGAAATCACGGACGCCACGCGTCAATACGGCGTGCTGGTCTGGATCCACGCGGCGGCCGAGTTTGACAGGGACGCGACCGTGGCCGCATTCCGATCGCTCTGCGATCAGTACGGCGTGATCCTCGTGCTGCCCAAGGCGCAGGACCTTTCCAGGTGGACCCGCACAGAAGTGGAATTCATTGGCAAAGCGGTGGCGGACGTGATGGGCACGTACAATGTCGATCCCACCCGCGTCGTGGCGGGTGGCTACGAAGCCGGGGGCGCGATGGCCTACCTGACTGCGTTAGCGAACCTGGACACCATTCGCGGTGTCGTTCCCGTGGACGCGCCGTTACCGCGTTTGGTCCGCGTCCCTGCGAATGACCCCCTCAAGCGACTCGCCATCTTCAGTATTGCCGCCGGCAAATCGCAGGTGGCCGATCGTCTGGCCGCCACCAGCAAGGCCTGGGCTGAGGCGAAATTTCCGGTGACGGAACTGTCGCTGCAGGAGGACGAAAAACGATTGGGCGACACGGAACGCGTCGAACTGTTTCGCTGGCTCGATACGCTCGACCGGATCTAAGCAGCCACTGGTCCCAGGTGCAAGCACCGCGGCTCGCACATGGTGACTTCGCGCGGCAGGCTCTCCCGCTGCGGGCGAAGGTGAGTTATACTACGTGGTTTACCCTGACTTTCTGTAAGCAAACTGGACGAGTACCGTATGTCTTCACCCCGCACGATGTTCGAGAAGATTTGGGACAACCACGTGGTTCACGCCGAGCCGGGAAAGCAGACGATCTTGTATATCGATTTGCACCTGGTTCACGAGGTCACCAGTCCCCAGGCGTTTGAAGGGCTGCGGCTGGCGGGAAGACGCGTCCGGCGTCCGGAACGGACCGTGGCGACTCCGGATCACAACGTACCCACCACCGATCGATCGCTGCCGATCGCCGACCAGATTTCACTGAAGCAAGTGGAAGCCCTGCGTACGAACTGCCGCGAGTTCGGCATTACGCTGTACGACATTCACGATGCCAAGCAGGGGATTGTGCACGTGATTGGTCCTGAAAACGGTTACACGCAACCCGGCATGACCATTGTCTGCGGCGACAGCCATACCGCCACTTACGGCGCTTTCGGGGCACTGGCGTTCGGCATCGGGACCAGCGAAGTCGAGCATGTACTGGCGACGCAAACGCTGCTGCAGTATAAGCCGCGGACGTACGAACTGCGAGTCGATGGCCGGCTGGCTCGCGGCGTCACGGCCAAGGACATGATCCTGTACCTGATCGGCCAGATTTCGACCGCGGGTGGCGTGGGATACGTGTTGGAGTACACTGGCACCGCGGTGCAGGCGTTGACCATGGAAGAGCGCATGACGGTGTGCAACATGTCGATTGAAGCGGGCGCGCGAGCCGGGATGATTGCTCCGGACGACACGACCTACGACTATCTTCGCGGCCGTGAGTTCGTGCCCCGCGACTTCGACGCGGCGGTGCAGTGCTGGCAACAACTGCCGTCCGATGCCGGCGCCGTCTACGATAAGGTCGGTGTCTACGACGCGGCCGACATCAGTCCGCAAGTGACGTGGGGTACCAATCCCGGACAGGTGACGCCGGTGGCGTCGACGATTCCCGACCCCGCGAATTACGCGGACGAAACCGAGCAGAAATCGGCGTCCCGGGCGCTCGAATACATGGGCCTGAAAGCCGGCACCCGGGTGGAAGACGTGGCCGTGAACCGCGTCTTTATCGGTTCTTGTACCAATGCCAGGATCGAAGACCTGCGGGCCGCGGCCGCGGTTGCCAAGGGGCACAAGGTGGCCGGGTCGGTCAACGCGATGGTCGTCCCTGGCAGCGGCCTGATCAAGCAGCAGGCCGAGGCGGAAGGGCTGGATCGCATATTCGTGGAAGCCGGGTTTGAGTGGCGCGAGGCGGGTTGCAGCATGTGCCTGGCGATGAATCCCGACAAGCTGGCGCCGGGGGAACGCTGCGCCTCGACCAGCAACCGCAACTTCGAAGGGCGACAAGGCAAGGGGGGCCGCACGCATCTGGTGTCGCCCGCCATGGCCGCGGCCGCCGCATGCAGCGGACATTTCGTCGACATTCGCAATTGGGACTACAAGTAGGCTACGCCATCAGGAAGGTTTTCAGCATGCAATCGTTCACTCAACATTCCGGCCTGGCTGTCACAATGGACCGCGCGGACGTCGATACCGACCAGATCATCCCGAAGCAGTTCCTGAAGCGGATCGAACGAACCGGTTACGATAAGTTCCTGTTCTTCGATTGGCGCTACCTGGAAGACGGCTCGGACAATCCCGACTTTGAACTCAACCAGCCCTCGGCCGCCGGCGCCTCGGTGCTGATCGCGCGGCGTAATTTCGGCAGCGGTTCCAGCCGCGAGCATGCCGTGTGGGCCCTCGAGAATTACGGCTTCCGCGTGGTGATGGCGCCCAGTTTTGCGGATATCTTCTATAATAACTGTTTCAAGAACGGGGTCTTGCCGATTCGCTTCGATGAAGCGACCGTGCAGCGACTCTTCGACAACGCCGCCACGCATTCCCCATATCACGTGCACGTTGATTTGGAGAAGTGCGAAGTCACCGACGATCACGGCCTGCAACTGCCGTTTGAAGTCGATCCGTTTCGACGGCATTGCCTGCTCCACGGACTCGACGATATCGCCCTGACGCTCGAACACGAAGACAAGATCACCGCCTTCGAAAAAGCTCACGCCTAGTGCGTTCCGATCGTAGCGGCGCGGCTGCGTTCGTGTTACCCAAGCCGTCGCTGCAAGGCCGGGGAATTGACTCGCCCCCGAGCGCTTCGCGCTCACCTGTTTTGCGGTGCCCGTCAGCCACGGAAGTTCACGGAAATCGGCACAGGTCTTCGTGGAATCCCTTGCCGGCTTACGGCGTCGCGAGGCACGGCAAGGATCGGCGATCGCAGCGACGTTGTCAGCAAAGGCAAACTCCTCCGGTACGGCACGGACGAGGAGGTGGTGAATCACGGCGAAACGCGGGAAATGTACCTTGGCGATGCGACGAGCACCTCGCTGGACGGCACAACCCCAGTCGCAACGCGACGACAGGTGTTAGCCTCGGACGCAAGTCCGAGGTGCGTGATACCACCCAATGACCCCAGTCGCAACGCGACGACATGCGTCCGGATGTTGGCCGACCGGGTGATACGAGTGTGTGGGGTTCCGCAATTCATGCCGTCGCTTCGCGACTTTGCCGCGCGAATCCCATGTCCACCTCGGACTCGCGTCCGAGGCTTTCGGATGCCACCGCTCCGCGGTTGAATTG
>CALBSZ010000084.1 GCA_937967665.1 uncultured Planctomycetaceae bacterium | reverse complement strand
TGCTTCGTCCCGCAAAACCCAGTGGATCGATGGTGCCTGTCCCCCTTTCGCGGCCCCCCCCTTTCGCGGCCCCGTGATGGCATGGGCCTGTTTCGAAGTCGTGCACCGATAGCCCATGCGGTCGAACTAGCGGACCGGGGGGAAACGCACGAGTGCGGGGCTTGCCGTCGTTGGGGCGGGGGACGACTTGGAACGGTCGCGCGGCGTGCCTTCGCGGGCGACGCGCAATACGAGTGCGTCGAGTTCCGGGATGGCGCGAAAACGCTTCGAGAAGGAGTGCTCGTCGTCCTTGTAACTCAGATCGATCTCCGCTTCCAGCACGCGAGAGCGGCGAAAGAACTGTTCTTGTTCGAGTCGTGTCTGGATGGCATCGACTTGCCACTTGGGGATATCCAGCTCCCATACGGCAACGGTCTTGTCGTGCGGCAGGGAATCATCGCCTTCGGCATCCCAGAAGCGTGTAAGTATGTTTGATTCACTGTCATCTTCCCGGCGCGAGACGAGAACGGCCTGAGCAAGGTCCTGACGGCCTGAGGGATGTGGCAGGCGGACTTGCAGCGTGCTGCGCGTCAGGTTGGGCAGGAGGCTGGCCGGATTCGTCTGGTAGCTCGCGAATTGAGTCGCTGCGGCCCCGGCCGTTACCACGTTCAGGCGATCTGAGGCCGTCGTGTACGTGATCCTGACGTTGCCGGCTGGCGGTTCTGCGTCGGCTGTGATTGCTTCGGTTTTACCAAACGGCGACTGACATCCCGCTGTGAAAAGCAGGCCAAGGCAGAGTCCGGTTATAACGGTTGTATTGATCAGGAGTTTCATGTCAGCTACCGCATGAGATTGAGATGGAAGATGGGCCCTGGTTCGTATCGTCGACATTTTCCGAACAACTTGAATTGTTGTCAGACTCGAAGACTCCAACATCAAGGTCGTTGAGACGGAAAACGTAAACTTTGCGGGTTGTGGCCGTTCGTCGGAACATAGGGGCTGGTGTGGCCGCCTGTAAAAAACCAGTGGATCTGAGTCGTGTCTGATTGTTGCGCGCGATCGTCGTGTGCCGATTCGAGGTATTGTGAGGCGGACTAAGAGGTCCAGGCTTTTCGACTACGAATACGAATGAACGGTTGCACGGAGGTTTGCTAATGACGTTTACATGGTTCAGAAGGATCGCGGCGGTTGCAGCGATCTCGTTGTTTTGTCCCGTCGTTTCCCAGGCGGATAATTGTGCGAGTTCCGCTTGCGACGATTGTTGCTATTCCGGGGACGACTGCTGTGGAATTAGTGGTCTTGGTTGCGGAAACGGCTGCGGCGACAGTTGGTTTTCCGGTGCCTACGCTGACGTCGAATTGAATTTCATGAAGTCGACCAAGGAAGGTGGTGTGGAAAACGCCGCTGGAATCGGCGGCGAATTCGATTATGAAATCACACCGCGCGTGACGTTGGGCGTGCTGCGCAGCGATGGCCTCGGCATTCGAACCCGTTTCTGGGATTTCTCGCACACAGCTCGGTCTGTTGGTGCGGCCGCCGACGACATTCAAGTCGACGCCTATACCTGGGACCTGGAAGTTTTCGAACGCATCGACTTGAACTGCAACACTTCGATTGAATGGAGTGGCGGCGTTCGCTATACGGACTTGATTGAGGACCTCAGCAGTGGTGGCGACTTCGCGCAGACGACCGGTTTTGGCGGCGTTGTCGGATTACAGCTCAACCGTGCTGTAGGTCGTGGCGAATTCTACGGCCGTGCCCGATTCTCCATCATGAGCGATGACGATGCGTTTCGTGAGTTCGCAGACGTCAACGGGAACCGATCTCTTGACCTGCTCGCGAGTCAGACCGAAATTGGTCTCGGCTACGAGGTCGTTCGACATCTCGATTGCTGCCGCACACTCCGCCTGCGTGCTGGATATGAATGGCAGCAGTGGGACGGCTTCGCGCAAGGGCATGACGATTTCGGCGTCGAAGAAGAAATCAGCGCCGCCATCGGCTTCGAAGGCTTTGTTTTGGGAGCAAGCCTGGATTACTAAAGCAACAGTCTGATGGCTGTTACGCGTGGACCTGGCAGGCTCGTGTTGCCAGATGCTGGCGACATGGAGCCATGGGGTCACACCCGCCGGGGAAGCCAGGCATTGAGTTGAGGCGGTAGATTACTAAGCATGGGCTGGGTTCCTTCGGGATACCTAGCCCATGCTTTTTTCTTGTGTCGCGATGGTTTTCCCTGCCGCTATTCGATAACACCGATACCCAACGGAGGGGAGACCGCCGACGGTACGCATCGCGCCTTCAGGGTCCGCAGCGGAATTCAGAAGAGCACCAGCTTGGGTGGGGCGATGAATGACGAGTCTGGAACGTGAATCGGCAGTCCGCTGGTGGAATGTGTCGATTGCCGAGCAAAAGATAACTGGCAAATTCGGCAGTGCCGGTTTGCAGCCCGGGCTCGACGGTCCTGCCGGAGCGGTTAACGAAGAAACATTCTGACTATCGCCAGCGTAATGCAAAACGAACGCCATCCAGCCTGGACTTCAGGATCTGAAAGAAGACCCAGCTCAGCCCGAACCAGATTCCGAGAAACATAGCAGCCTCTAGCAACCTTTGTTCCAGATGTCGCATTCATGTATCGGAATCATAGAAACTTCACAATAGAAACCTTGTGGTCTTAACTTAATATTCATCAAGATATCACAATTGTGTTTGGGAGGCTGGTTCTTCAATCGCTTGGATTGGCATACAAAGTCGCGCGGACATGTGGGGCCACGTGTTACTTGTCGCTTTGCTTTTCGGCCAGGAGTTGCTGGAGGTAGTGGCTGGTCTTGTGCGTGTTGTCCTCGATGTCGGTGATCGCTTTGATCAATTCGGACAGGAACCACAAGGTCACCACGGTGATGGCCGCATAGATGGCCATCACGACGGAAATGGCGATGGCGGCGGCGATGGGGACGAGTCCTCCGTACTTGACCGCGCTGGTAATTCCCATCACCAGGTACGAGGCCACGCCCAGCCCGCCGAAGACAATGACAATCCAGCCAAAGATCAGGTACATCTTGCTGGCTGTCGCCATGGCGGGGTACGAGCGTTTGCGGTAACGAGATCCGCCCGCGGGCGATGCACCTCCCGACTCGCCGATTCCGGAAAACGGTGCGTTGGCCTTGCTGCCAATCCCGCTGGTCCCGGTAGCCGCGGTAGTTCCAGTGGCCAGGCTGAAGCCGGAGGAAGACGCCGCGGAGTCCGCGGGCTTCACCGTCGGCGTGGTTACGGACGAGATCGAGGACTGTTCCAGTTCAGGATAAAGATCGGTGGCCCATTGCCATTGATCGTTGCCTTCTTTCAGGACCTGGGCCTTGGCGTTGAAGCGTCCTTCACGCGACCATTCATCGAGTGTCGTTTTCGGAACGGGGCCATA
>CALBSZ010000083.1 GCA_937967665.1 uncultured Planctomycetaceae bacterium | reverse complement strand
AGTTGCGTGCGGGCATAACGGACGCTTGCCTGCAGCACGGTATCTTCGTCGCCGGTGTCAGCCAGGTTCGGATTGTCCGTATCCGGTTTGGCCGCTTGATGCACAACGACGTCGGGAAGGACCCCCCGTTTGCTAATGGCGTGGCCTGCGGGCGAGTAGAACTTGGCGGTCGTCAAACGCACGCCCGACTTGTACGAATTGAGCGGGAAGATGCCTTGCACGGAGCCCTTGCCGTAGCTGCGTTCTCCCATCACGGTTCCGCGTTGATGGTCGCGAATCGCGCCGGCGAAGATTTCGCTGGCACTGGCGCTATCGCCGTCTATCAGGACGATTAAGGGCACTCGCCACGTTCCGACCGCGTGGGCCTTGTAGTCGAAGTCTTCCCGTGAACTGCGGCCCCGCGTGGAAACGATGGGTCCTTGACTGACGAACTTATCGGCGGCTTCGACCGATGCGGTGAGCAAGCCGCCGGGATTGCCGCGGAGGTCGATGATCAAGCTGCGCATCCCCTGCCGATGCAGCTGCCACAATGCCGCATCCACGTCTCGGCTGGTCGTCTTTTGAAAGCTGGCCAACCGCATGTACGCCGTACCGTATTCGGCATCGATCATCTTGATATCCACCACGCTGGGCACGTCTACTCGATTGCGTTCCAGGTCCAGCAAGCGGTGGGAGCCATCGGGAGACCGGACCACGACATGGACGTGACTGCCTTCGGGGCCCTTGAGCATCTCGGCGGCTTCGTCCGTGGAGATATCGTTGGTGGACTTGCCGTCTACCTGCACGATCCGGTCGCCCGCGCGAATGCCGCCGCTTTCCGCGGGGCTTTCGGGAATGACGTCCACGATCAAGAGCGTCTGGTCATCCGCTTTCAATTCGATTCCCAGCCCCACGAAGTTTCCTTCGATCTGCGAGAAAACGTCGTCTAGTTGCCCGCCGGTGAGGTAGCTGGAGTAGCGATCGAGTCCGTTCATGGCCCCGCCGATGTACTCCATCAACACCGCCTGTGTGGAGATGCCCATCATCGAACGGGCCAACTGCGCGGTCGACCAGGCGATGTCCCGCGCTTCGTGGCGCGAGCGTGCCGTGTACTGCTTGCCATGCCGATAGAGTTCCCGCCGCAAGGCCGTTACCTGATCCGTCGTGGCTTGAGGAAGGTTCTTCTGCAGAAAGGCAGGTTCGGTAAAAGCCACGTCAACTGCCAGCGAGCCTTGCTGCAAGAGGTGCTGCCAGTCGGGATTGTCGACGTGATGCGTCGTGATCTTCAGCAGCACTTCGGCATACAGGTCCAGCGCTTCCCGCTCGCTGATATTGTTGACGCTCTCCAGGAAGCTGACGTCCGCATAGCGCCGCGCCACGTCGTAGTGCAGACGGGCGATACGCAGGCGTTGTTCCAGGTCTTCTTGCGCGGGAAACTGCCGCGTGGCGCTCTCGTAATGCGACAGGGCATCGATCCAGCGCCGCTCCTGTTCCAGTTCGTGTCCCTTTTGCAGGACCGCGTTGTAGTCGGCTTCGCTGGCGAGCGCGGCGGCGGGGATGCGAACTTGAGCTGGCGCGGTAGCGGTTCCGAAGAGGACCGCCGCGATGGTAGCACAGAACAGTGCCAGTTCAGGCAGGACGCGTCGAAACATTCCACTCTGCATTGCTCGCTCCCAACGGTGTTACGGGAAAGCCTGCCAAAACCGGATCGAACCATAACGTTCGAAAGGGTCCTGGCAGGCCCCGTTTCAGGATCTGAAATTCCGCGGCGAGCGGACGGCAGCACGACGGCGTCCAACAGGAATATAGCACACGAATTGCACGTGGTCCACAAACCAGCAGGATTTTTTTGCCGGCCATCCGGCATAACCCGCAAACACGGAGCTGCGCCGATTCGCCTACAAGGATTGCCATCCTGGGCAGAGAGATTTGCAATGCGTCGGTTGCGCGGATAGGTGCGCTCGTTCTTCATAAACGGCTGTCACCGACGGCCTCACGAAGGAATAGTAGGAATGTCCAGTTCGGAAGGAAAGGGCGCGGATTTCCCAATACAGCGGTTTGCACGAGCGGCCCGCAGGTTGAGCGACTGAGAGGCCGCCAAACGCGGTAGCGAAGAGCAAGAAAGCCGCGCCGTGCGTTCAGGGGACTTCCCGGACCGCTTCGCGGCGCCCTTCGTCGTGCAGTTCGAGCCGCACGCGTTCGATGCGACGCTTGTTTGCCGCCGTTACCGTGATTGTGACACCGTTCGCTTCGATGACTTCCATCGCTTGGGGGAGGTAGCCGAGTTGCTGGATGACCAGGCCGGCAATGGTGTCAAAGTCGTCGGGATCGGGAAAGTTTAATCCGAGACGCTCGTTCAGTTCATCCAGGTGAGTGCGGCCAGTCGCTTCGATGATCGAATCGCTGATGATGTGGATGTCGTCCTCTTCGTCTTCATCCGACTCGTCGACGATTTCACCCACGATCTCTTCCAGGGCGTCTTCCATTGTCACAACACCTGCCACCGCATCGTATTCGTCCTTCACGATCGCCATGTGATTACGCGTGTGCAGGAATTCATCCAATAATTCATCGACCGCATTGGTTTCCGGTACGAACCAGGGGTCGCGCAACAAACTGCGCAGATCCGGCAGCGGATCAAGATTGCGGTCCTTGAGTTCGGGGAGCAGATCCTTGACGTACAGGATGCCCACGATGTTATCCAAGGTTTTTTCGTAGACGGGAATTCGCGTCCGCTTGCTGGCGACCACCATATCCAACACCTTCTCCCACGGCATGTCCACCGCCATGGCATCAACTTCGCTGCGCGGTGTCATGATATCGGACACGTCCACGTCGCTCAGCTCAATCACCCCTTCGATCATGTCGCGGGCATCGTCGTCCAGGTGCCCGTCTTTCATCCCCGCGGTCACGATGGTGCGGACTTCCTCTTCGAACGCTTCTTCTTCGTCTTCCTCGTCGTCCGGCTGACCGGCCAGGCGGCGGATCAGCGCTTCGACAACCCGCGCGCACAACGTCAGCGGCCACAAACACGTGTTTACGATCTTCCAAATCGGCCAGGTGTGATAGAGCATCGGCGCTGACCAGAGTTCCGCGACAGCCAGCGGTATCCACGTCGTCGCCAGCAGCAGCAGGAACAGCAGCACAATCGCCAGGCCGGCGAAGGTCGACCAGCTGTGCTGCTGGACAACGCCGTCAAGCAGATACGCCCACAGCCCACCGGCAACCAGCATGAGCACGGTCCCCACGATCTGCAACGTTTCCGCGCCAATCGCAATCTGGTCGTGCGTTTCCAGAATCGTCTCGAACAGATCGTCGCGATTACGCCGACGACAGTACCGCTTGAGGTCTCGGAAGGAAAAGTCCTGCAGCACTTTGGCAGCGGTTGCCGAAACTAAAGTCACGGCAAGTCCGATGCAGGCCAGCCAGAATAACGCCGCTGCGCTCACGTCGTGTCTTCTCCTTCAAGCGAGCGTGCTACGGGAACTTCGATTCCGCAGCGCTGCAAGTATTCCCGTTCTTTCTGCCGCATTTCCTGCCGGTCAGTGTCGCGTTTGTCGTCGTAGCCGACCAGATGCAGCGTGCCGTGAATGAGATACAGCAGCAGTTCACTGGCGGCGGACCAGCCGTATTCCGTCGCCAGGCGGGCGGCGGTTTCCGCGCTCACGATGACTTCGCCCTGCAGATGTTCGCCATCGTCTTCGAGCACGAAACTGAGCACGTCGGTCTCGTAGTCATGGTTCAGGTAGCGGCGATTCAGCTGGTGGATTTCCGCATCGTCGACCACGGCAATACTGATCTCGGCGCTCGACACCGCTTCACCGCCGAGCACTTCTGTCACCGCCGTCACCATCGTCGATTCGTCGATCGGCATTTTCGCCTGACGGTTCGCAACTTCAACAACAAGGGACATGGTAGCTTTCGCAGACTTCGCTGTCATTTACGCCGTGTTTTGAGTGGGATACTTGACGCGTCCGTGATAGACGGCGGTGAGCGATTTCACAAGGCTTTGTTCGATGGTGTTGAGTTCACGCAGCGTCAAGCCGCATTCTTCGAACTGGCCGTCCAGCAGTCGCTTCAGGACGATATCCGCCACCAGGCTTTCAATCCGCGCCGGCGTCGGTTCGACCAGCGTTCGACTGGCGCTCTCAACGGCATCGGACAGCATCATGACTCCCGCTTCCTTGGATCGCGGTTTCGGACCGGGGTAGCGGAAGCTGGTTTCGTCCACCTCGCCGGCGTCGGGGTCTTCCTGCCGCGCCTTTTCCGCCTGGCGGTAGAAGTATTCGACCAGCGTCGTGCCATGATGCTGCTCGATAAAGTCGATGATTGACTGGGGCAAGCGATGCTTTCGAGCCAGGTCGGCCCCGTCTTTCACGTGGGCAATGATCACCAGTGTACTCATGGCTGGCAGCAGCTGATCATGGCGGTTGATATCCTGCCCCTGGTTTTCAATGAAATACTGAGGCTTCAGCATTTTTCCAATATCGTGAAAATAAGCGCCGACGCGAACCAGCAAGCCGTTCGCGCCGATGGCGTCGGCAGCGGCTTCGCCGATCGACGCCACGTTGATTGAATGGTTGTAAGTTCCCGGCGCGCGGCGAACCAGCTCCTGCAGCAGCGGATGGGCGGCGTCGCCCAGTTCCAGCAAACTGATGTCGGTTTGCACGTCATAGATGCGTTCAATGAAGGGCAGCAGGCCGGTGATAATCAGTCCGGCCAACAGCGCGCAGAATCCATACCATAACCCGCGGCCCGTCAACGATGTCGTGAACCAGGCCGTGATCCAATCACCGAAATCGCCGGCGGGCGTGATCAGTGGGGCGCTACTGACTCCAAACGATTGACTCGCCACCGTGCCGACGCCCACCGCCGTCAGGAATACGACGACCGCCGATCCCAAGCCGATATAAATCAGCTTCGTACGACTGCGGACGCTATCCAACAGCAAGACAGCTGTGGCCATGCCCGCAACGTAGACCACGAATTCGACCAGGCTTTGGCCGAGTGAATTGGTGACTACCACGGCCATCGAAGCGGACAGCAACAAGGCCAGATCCTGCCGGTACGCAATTGTCAGCGTCATGGCGAAAATGACCAGCGGAATCAATTCCGCGCGCCAATGATCCATGGAGCAAAGGCGGCAAAGCGTCACGGTAACGAGTATCGATGCCAGCAGCGTGATGAACTGCCGCAGGTCTTTCAGCAGAAACGGGTAGCGGAAATAGATGAACGAGCCGCACAAGACGTAAAGCGCGATGAACATCCCCATATCCGCCAGGGAATGACGCAGGATCTGGGTCCAGGACATGTGGGCGACCAGTGCCCGATGCTCTTCCCGCAGCAGATTCAGCTCGCGGTCTCCCAGCGGGAAGCCGGCCTTCGCCAGTTCGGATTGGCCCGCGTGATAGTAGTCGAAGATCGGGTCGATCTTCTCCGCGGCTTGCTCGGCGGCCGCCCGGGAAGCCGGCACATTCTGGACCAGCGTTACCGGCAGCCGCAGCTTGAGCCAGTGTTCGACCAGGGGAGCGATAACCGCGATGTGGGCATCCGAGTAACCGGCGGATTGAAGTCCCGACGTGATTCGTTCGGCAAGTGTGCCTGTGACTTCGGCCAGGCGGACATCTTCCACTTCGACACGCTCGGTGTGCTTTTCATTGCCGATGGGATGAACAAGGATCGCCTTATGGCTGCCCTGGTCCGGGTTGTGGCTGAGTGTCTCCAGCAAGCCGACGCGTTCAAAGTCGGCGATGCCATGCTGGATCCCTTTATCAAAATTGGCCAGGTCCGCATCGGCGGCGAAGGCATCGCGGAACTCGATGTATTGCGCTTCGTCCGCTGTGGGATCGGAATCCTTTGTCGGCAGCGCGAACTCCCGCCAGACACTCTTGTCCAGCGATTCGTACGAATCGGCGCGGATGACTTGGAACACGCGTTCCTTCAGGGACACACGCAGTTCCACCAGGGGCTGCACGTCGTGGCTGTAAATGCAAATCGCGTCGCGTCGCGCTTGCTCCTGGGCTTCACGCGTCCGGCCCACGTTCTTGATCGAAAACTCCGTCCGGGCAATGATGTCGCGCGGCGGCACGTAGCTCGTGCGGTAGGCAAACGGCGGCGCCCAACCGCCGGTGACGGCCCAGAGTACGATCGCGGTCAGCAGGCACACGCCGATCCGAGTCATCACGTCCGCGCGACGCAGGCTCTTCAGCGTCTCTTCGATCTGTCCGGGAGGAAGATCGACGGACGACGCGACACGGTCCGCTCGAGTAACCCTGTGAGCCGGTGCAGCCATGGTTCGAATGAAGCATAAGCGGTGCCATGAGCAACTCAAGGTTGCGCACCTACGGTACTTCGCTACTCCTGCCGGTTTCCGTTCTTGCGTTTCTTGGTCGGCCGTACGTCTCCGTTACGAGGTTGCTTTTCGTCATAGGCATTGACGATTTCCTGGACCAGGCGATGACGGACAATATCCGCGCCCGTCAGCTGAGCAACCTCGACGCTGTCAATATGCCGCAAACGCCGCAACGCATCCATTAAACCACTGCGCACGTGCGGCGGCAGGTCGGTTTGCGTGGTGTCCCCGGAGACGACTACTTTCGATCCTTCGCCCATGCGGGTGAGGAACATCTTCATCTGGCCGACCGTGGTGTTTTGAGCTTCATCCAGGATGATAAAGGCATTGTTGAGCGTTCGGCCCCGCATGTAAGCCAGCGGCAAAACTTCGATGACGTCCCGTTCCATCAACCGCTTGGCCTGATCGTAGTCGATCATCTCGTTCAACGCGTCCAGCAGCGGTCGCAGATACGGATTGATTTTGGCCTGCAAGTCGCCCGGCAAGAACCCCAGGCTTTCGCCCGCTTCGACCGCTGGCCGGACGAGCACAATTTTGCGGATCTGTTCCAGTTTCAAGGCTTCGACGGCGGCCGCCACCGCCAGGTAAGTCTTACCGCTGCCCGCGGGCCCGATGGCAAACACTAGGTCGTTCTTGCGCATGGCGGCCACGTAGTTGGCCTGGCCCTTTGTTCGCGGTTCGACCTTCCGCGTCACCGTCAACAGATCCAAGCCGCCCGAGTTGACCGGAACACCGGTTCCCGTGACCTGGCCGAGCACTTTGGCGACATCGGCCGATTCGAGTTCGCCTTTCTTTTCGACGAGCTTGCGAAGCCGCTCCAAAATCTCCGTCGCCAGAGCGACCGACTTCTCGGCGCCCGATACCACCAACTGACCGTCGCGATGCGTCACCGCGACGCCCAGCGCATCGCGGATCTTGCGGAGGTGTTGGTCCCGAGCTCCAAACAGGGACAAGACAACTCTGGGCTCGGGTAAATCGATCGTCGATTCAGACATGAAAAACAAACGGCGGCACGCAGGCCGCCTTTCCAAAACAGGAAACAATAACACCGCGTACAACGACCGACGCGTGCCAGTTCGCCGCATTCGCCGTGCGTGACAAGTCGCCCGAGGCAATATCGCGACTCGCACTGATACTCAACTATACCTAATCGTTCGGCACCGGGAACACCGCAGTATGGTTTCGGACATAAGCATTTACAAGATAGGCAATTGCGACTCGTAGAACAGGCTGGAAACGAACGGGAAACCGCCAGAATCGTTGTAATCCGACGCAAGCAGGTCGCTTCGTGACACGCTTTTCCCAAGGTCGAGATGGTTTCTCCAAAAGAGGCAGCGACCAGCAGTCCAGCAGGTCTTCAGGGACGAATCCAACACGGCGGTGCGACCCGTCCCCGTTCTGCTTACGCCAACGCCGCGCCCGAGTATTCAGGCGGTGACCGAAACCATGTGCGAGCAGGGGAAAGATGCGAAAATGGGAGACCCCTCGAAACACTTTGCCGGCTCAGTTTGGATTCCCTTCGGGCGGCAGTGCTGCGATAATGGGAGAACCCGTTTCTACCCACCCAAACTCCAGCCCGCGCGTTACCATGAGAGAAATCGCTTTCACGTTTGTCATCGTCATCCTCCTGGCCGGTCGTCCTGCCGGCGCCGAAGAGTCGCTGGACTTCAATCGCCAGATTCGTCCGATCCTGACGAACCACTGTTTTCGCTGCCATGGTCCCGATGAGGAGACTGTCGAGGCCGGACTGCGCTTGGACTCGTTCACATCCGCGACCGCGGAACTGGAGAGCGGCAATTACGCGATCGTGCCGGGACAGCCGGCGCGGAGCGAAATGCTGAAACGCATTACTGCCGCCGATGAAGACGAAAGGATGCCGCCGGTCGAAGCGGGGCCGCGGTTAAAGCCTAAGGAGATTGCGCTGCTGGAACGCTGGATCACATCCGGAGGGTCCTTTGCCAAACACTGGTCGCTGGTACCGCCGCGCGATGCGACGCCGCCCGCAAATGCCAGTGACTCGTCGTGGGTTCGGAACCGGATCGATGCGTTCGTGTTGCGCCGCTTGCAGGAAGAAGGTTTGCAGCCGTCGGCAATGGCGGATCGTTTCGCACTGGCGCGGCGCGCGGCAATCGACTTGACCGGCTTGCCGCCCACGATCGAAGACGTGGACCGTTTCGTCAACGATTCGCGACCCGATGCTTACGAACGTTATGTGGATCGAGTCATGGCGTCGCCAGCATTCGGCGAACGCTGGGCACGCGTCTGGCTGGACATCGCGCGCTACGCCGATTCGGCCGGCTACGCTCAGGATCCTCCGCGAGAAATCTGGGCCTATCGCGACTGGGTCATCAAGGCCATCAACGATAACATGCCATTCGATCAGTTCACCGTGGAACAACTCGCGGGAGACATGCTGCCCGACGCGACCGAAAGCCAGATCATCGCCACGGCGTTCCACCGGAATACGATGACCAACAGCGAAGGCGGCACGGACGACGAAGAATTCCGCAACGCCTCGGTCATCGATCGTGTGAATACAACCATGCAGGTCTGGATGGGCATGACCATGGGTTGCGCTCAGTGCCACAATCACAAGTACGATCCGATCACACAGGAGGAGTACTTCCAGTTCTTCGCCGTATTCAACCAGACGGAAGACGCCGACCGCGGCAACGAAGCGCCGACGTTGGCGACCACGTCTTTCGAACAGCAGGCGCGCAAGAAATCACTGCAGGACGAGATTGCGGCGGCGGAAGCGGAAGTCGCCCGCCTGGCGGCCGCCGAAATACCGGCGGCCCCCGAACGCAGCGGGCCGCTGAAAACCCGTTACGTTCGCGTGGAACTGCCCGGAAACGGAGTCTTCCTGCATCTGGCGGAAGTCCAGGCGTTTGTCGGCGACGAAAATGTTGCCGTCCAGGGAACGGCGACCCAGGTGAACACCGGCTACGACGGGCCGGCAGCCTATGCCATCGACGGGAACACCAGCGGCAACTATGCTGACAAGTCCGTGTCGCACACCGCTGAGGGAACGAACAATCCCTGGTGGGAAGTCGATTTGAAGTCGGCGCACTCGTTGGAACGGATCGTGCTATGGAATCGTACTGACGGCAACACGGCGGGCCGGCTGACAAACTTTCGGGTCATCGCCCTGGACGACCAGCGTGAACCGCTCTGGTTGCAAACCACCGGGCCGGCACCGAATCCCAATATCACTTTTGTTCTCCCGACAACGGCTGCCGACCTGACGAACGCACAGCGGGCGGAATTGGCTACGTATCATCGAGCAGCCGGGTCGCCGCAGCTGGTGGCAGCCAGGAAGAAGGTCGCTGACCTCAAGAAACAGCTTGCCGGCATCAAAGGCGTGACGACACCAATCATGCGTGAACTTGCCGCCGGCAGGCAACGCAAGACGCATATCCAGATTCGCGGCAACTTCCTGGACAAAGGGGA
Organism: uncultured Planctomycetaceae bacterium; assembly: GCA_937967665.1. Lineage (GTDB taxonomy): Bacteria > Planctomycetota > Planctomycetia > Pirellulales > Pirellulaceae > CALBSZ01. Next base: position 8,999 of record CALBSZ010000083.1, on the reverse strand, counting down.
TGAAGTGAGCCCCGGAGTTCCGGCTGCGTTCCATCCGCTCCCGGAGGATGCGAAAGCCGATCGGCTGGGCGTCGCCCGGTGGATTGTGGACGACCAAAATCCCCTGGCATCCCGGGTGGTCGTCAATCGGTTTTGGGAGCAGATGTTCGGCATCGGAATTGTCGAAACCAGCGAGGATTTCGGCCTGCAAGGGGAGAGCCCTTCGCACCCGAAATTGCTGGACGACCTGGCGATGGATCTGATACGTTCGGGCTGGGATATTAAACGACTGCTGCGGCAACTCGTCACTTCGTCGACGTACCGGCAGACGTCTTTCGTCAGTCCTGAACTCCAGGAACGAGATCCCCACAACCGCCTGCTGGCGCGCGGGACCCGTTGTCGTATTGCGGCTGAAATGATTCGCGAGAGGGCCGTGTTCGTCGGCGGATTGCTGAGCCGCAAGATGTACGGACCGTCCGTGCAGCCTCCGCGCCCCGTTTTGGGTCTGCGCGCGGCGTTTGGCGGGTCGACCGATTGGAAGACCAGCGGCGGCGAAGACAAGTTCCGTCGCGGCTTGTACACCAGCTGGCGACGCACGACACCTTATCCATCGATGGTCACTTTTGATGCGCCCAGTCGCGAATTTTGCACCGTCCGCCGGATTCGCACCAACACGCCGCTACAGGCGTTGGTCACGCTGAACGACGTCGTTTATGTCGAGGCGGCTCAGTCGCTGGCCCGCAGGATGTTCCTGTCGAGTGACGAGGATGCGGAAAGAATATCCTTTGGATTTCGTGCCTGCCTGGCCCGCTATCCAACCTCCGCGGAAACCACGCGGCTGCTGGCTTTGCTGGAGGACGCCCGCGCCAGCTATGCTCAAGACGAGACCGCCGCCCGGCAACTCGCCACCGACCCGCTCGGCCCGCTGCCCGAGGGAATGGAAGCGGCCAACCTGGCGGCCTGGACGGTAGTGGCCAACGTGCTGATGAACCTGGACGAATTCCTGGCGCGACGATAGACGATAGCAGCCGGTTACGTGTCGAATCCATTTCAAGGACTCCATTTCGAGGACCCGAAACAAACGACAAGACGATGAACATACAATACGCTCAACACATCACCCGACGTCATTTCTTTCATAATTGCCAGGTAGGTATCGGCGGAATCGCGCTGGCGTCACTGCTGGGCAGCGACGGCGTTGCCGCGCCGGAGATGGTTAATCCGCTGCAACCCAGACAGCCGCACTTTCCCGCGAGGGCGAAAAACGTCATCTTCTTGCACATGGCCGGCTCGCCGCCCCATCTGGATCTGTTCGACTACAAACCGGAGCTCGTCAAACATAACGACGAGGACTGTCCGGCCGAATACTTCCAGGGCAAGCGCTTCGCGTTTACCAAGTCGACGCCCAAACTGCTGGGCACACCGCGCACGTTCAAGCAGTATGGCAAGAGCGGCGCCTGGTTTTCAGATGCCCTGCCCAAACTGGCCGAGATCGCTGATGAACTGACGTTTATCAAGTCGATGAATACGGACCAATTCAATCACGCCCCGGCCCAACTGATGCTCTATACCGGTTCGCCGCGCGTCGGTCGGCCCTCGCTCGGTAGTTGGGCCACCTACGGCCTGGGAAGCGAGAACAGCAACTTGCCTGGTTTCGTTGTGTTGATTTCCGGCGGGACAAATCCGAGCGCCGGAAAGACCGTCTGGGGCAGCGGTTTCCTGCCGTCCGTTTACCAGGGCGTCCAGTGTCGATCAACGGGCGATCCAGTACTGTACGTGAACAACCCGGCAGGAATGAGTCGCGAAATGCGGCGGTTGAGCCTGGATGCGCTTCGCGACTTGAACGAATTCCAGGCAGAGGACCCCGGCAGCCAGCGACCCCTGACTCGGATCGCGCAATACGAATTGGCCTACCGCATGCAAGTGTCCGTACCCGAAGTAATGGACATCTCTAAAGAAACTGCGGAAACGATCGCCGATTACGGGGCGCAGCCCGGCGGTAGCAGCTTTGCCAACAACTGCCTGCTGGCGCGGCGACTGGTGGAAGACGGGGTGCGCTACGTCCAGCTGTTCGATTGGGGATGGGATTTTCATGGTACCAACGCCGGTCGCGGCATCCGCGACGGATTGACGAATCGCTGCAAGTCGATGGATCAGCCGGTCGCCGCCTTGATTCGCGATTTGAAGTCGCGCGGACTGCTGGACGAGACGCTGGTCATTTGGAGCGGTGAATTCGGCCGTACCCCCTTCCGCGAGGGCCGCACGGCGAAGAGCAAAATCCTGGGACGTGATCACTATCCCGACTGCTACACGATGTTCATGGCGGGTGGCGGCCTGAAGCCGGGAATCACCTACGGTGCCTCCGATGATCTGGGCTTCTATGTCGCCGAGGACAAGGTTCATGTTCACGACCTGCAAGCGACCATCCTCCACCTGCTGGGATTTGATCACGAGAAACTCGTCTACCGCTACCAGGGGCGCGACTTCCGCTTAACGGATGTCCATGGCGACGTGGTCAAAGGAATTGTAAGCTAGCGGTCTGTAACGGTTTTGTTTTAGGATGGCACGCCTCTGCCCGTGCCTCTCCCGGTTATGACGCCGAAAGGACGTGAAAACTTGGAAACCGTGGCGGACTGTCGTCTCACCTCCCGCCTGTAATAACTCCCGTCTGTAATTCAGTTCCGCTTCCGCGCTCGGCTTCCACATCACCCATGGCATCTGAAAAAACGCTAGCAGTTGTCATTCGGATTGTGGAGTTCAGCGAGACGAGCTGCGTGGTTACGCTGTTTTCGCGCGACTTTGGCAAGATAACGGGATTGGCAAAGGGAGCCAGGAGACTGAAGAGTCCGTTTGAGGGTGCTATTGACCTGTTAGCCCTTTGTCGCCTAGTGTTCCTGCACAAATCAACAGATGCGCTCGATATATTGACAGAAGCGAAACTGGAACGCCGGTTCCGCGCCGGCAGTCGTGACCTGACTCGTCTTTACGCAGGTTACTACGTGGCGGAACTATTGAACGACCTGAATGACGAGCACGATCCTCATCCAGAACTTTTCGATATTGCCGAAGAAACCATCAGGAGACTTGACGATAGCGGTCCCTTGCCTCTCACACTGCTGCATTTTGAGCTGGCTTTGCTTCGTATCCTCGGACATTTGCCGGCGTTGGATCAATGCGTTGGCTGCGGTCGGGGAATGCCGGCGGAGGCCCAACGCGTTTCCTTTGGGCTGACTGTCGGGGGTGTGCTCTGCGGCTTGTGCCGTGCGGGACGTAAACAAGTGATTAGCATGAGCGGCGAACTGGCGCGGGCCCTGCGAAGGGCTTCGATCCAGGACCTGCAGAATTGGGATCAATTGCAGTTGGACGGTCGCGAGCAGGGCGAGTTGCGCGGGGTTTTGAATCAATACATGAATCACCTGCTGGGCCGACGGCCGCGCCTGCAGGATTATTTGAAAGTTGGAGTCTGAGAGAGTTTTCGCAAACGTAGCGGTCGGTGTCGCGAGACTGCGGACGCCTTTCAGATGGAAATGCAAGTACATGGCAAAACCCTTTGACGTTCCAATGCGTACGTCAGGAATGGGGCGGCGGAGCCGCTGGAAGTACAAGGAAGTTTGCATGGATCGCCTGAAGATACGGTTGCTACTGGCGTTGCTGATGCTGGGTAGCGTTCCCGCCAGCGGCTGTTCGTCATTTGGCAAGGACCGGGACGACATTTCCCAATTGAGCGGTCGGAACGTGGTTGCTCCGGTCGGTTACGAAGAGGAAGTGACGGAACCCGAAAACAACGAGATTGGCCTTAAGGACTTCGCACCCACCAAGGTCACCGGCACCGTCAAACAGCTGGCGGGACTGGGTCCCCGACCGAGTGAAGCAAAGCAGCTCTTTGCCGATGCCGATCGGCTGTATCAGGAAGCGGACAAGCGATCAGGCAAGGAACGCACCAAAGCCTTCCTCGCCGCCGCCGAAAAGTACCATGAAGCTGGCGAACGCTGGCCGAATTCGATGCTGCAACAGGATGCCAACTACATGGAGGGGGAAAGCTACTTCTTCGCGGATCGGTATCCGGAGGCCAATGAGGCCTACGAAGTGCTGATCAAGAACTATCCCAATACTCGCTACATGGACTTTGTTCAAGCGCGGCGCTACGCCATGTCGCAATACTGGTTGGGGCTGGCGCGGAAGAAACCGCAGTCCTTTCTCGCCTGGAACTTGACCGACAAGACCCGGCCCACGCGTGATGCCAGTGGAAATGCCTTGCGAGTGTTTGACCGCATTCGCATCGACGATCCCACCGGCAAGTGGGCCGACGACGCGACCATGGCTTATGGAAACGAGCTCTTCCGAGCCGCCAAATACGTGCAGGCGGACGAGATGTACACGGACGTCCGCAAGACCTTTCCCAACAGCGAACACCAATTCAACGCTCATTTTCTCGGACTTAAGGCGAAGTTGTTGAGCTACCAGGGCACGGACTACTCGGGAACGCCCCTGGATGAAGCAGAAAAACTCATCCAGCAGATTCACACTCATTTCCCGGATCAGGCGCGCGAAAACAAGGAGTACCTGGACCGTGCTTACGCGGAAGTACGCTACAAGAAGGCGGAACGCGCCTGGGCGCGGGGACGCTACCGAGAACTGCGCGGCGAAAATCGAGCGGCGAAATTCCACTATCAACAGATCGTGCGGGACTATTCGGACACGCCGTTTGCCGAACGGGCGGTCGAGCACATTCGGGAACTCGGCGGTGAACCGGATGTGCCTCCGCAAAGATTGAGTTGGCTGGTGGACGTCTTTCCGTCTTCTGACGGTCAGGACGAACCACTGATCGCCACCTCGTCAACCGCCACGAACCGACGTTAAGCGAGGCTTGACAGCGACGACACCGTCAAACTTGGGTGTCATCTATTCCAGACCCGCAAGTGACTGCCAATGCGACGGCTAGTGCTGATAATCCTGTCGATGCTGACGATCACCGGTTGTGCCACCTACCATTTTGGCACACGGTCGCTGTATCGCCCGGACATTCGCTCGGTCCATGTGCCCGTGGTGCGGTCGGAGAGTTTTCGACGGAATCTTGGTGAGCGTTTGACGGAAGCGATCGTCAAGGAGATCGAGACCAAAACTCCCTATAAAGTCGTTTCCCGCGACGCCGCCGACAGCGTTCTGATTGCCACCATCGTGACGGACAGGAAATTCGTGCTGGCCGAGAACCGAAACGACGAACCACGCGACATCGAAGTGGACCTGACGATGGCCGTGCAGTGGCTCGACCGCTCAGGGAACGCGTTAACGAATCAGTTCATTGTCCCCGTGCCCACTTCGGGTCTGACTGTATGGCAGCAAGCCAACTTCGTTCCCGAGGTCGGACAATCCGTCGTGACAGCGCAGGAAGAAGCCATTCAGAAAGCCGCCCGTCAAATCGTAGCGCAGCTCGAAACCGCCTGGTAGGAATCACTGTTGACTTGGATTCACGTTGGGCCGTCTGTTGACCGGCCACGGGTTTACACCAAAGCAACGCTGAATCTGGATCCGACTTGTTCCCAGGTCAGACTTTGGGGCTGAGGGCGTTTGTAGCTGCCTTGCCTACCACGGGGGGAGTACCACGGGGGAACAGCACTTTGGTAGCCATGCCGACGCTGTACCACGGTGTACCACGGTACCACGTACCACGGGGACACAGCACTTTCGTACCACGGGGACACAGCACTTTGTACCACGGGGACACAGCACTTTGAGGGGGGAGTACCACGGGGGCACAGCACTTTGGGTTACCACGGGGACACAGCACTTTGGTTACCACGGAGCACTTTACCACGTTACCACGGGGACACAGCACTTTGCAAAGTACCACGAGTACCACGGGGACACAGCACTTTGTACCACGGGGACACAGCACTTTGGTAGCCATGCCGACGCTGGGAGGAAGTTGCTTTGGTAGGCGGTGCTATTTCGACGGCGATGTCCAAGTTATGAGGGACTCAATGCTGAAGCACTTGGACGCCGTTTGGAATGCTTCAATTCCGGGAGACAATCGAGCAACGGACGCAGGGACACAGCACTTTTTGCAGCGGACACAGGACAGACACAGGGACACAGCACTTTTTGCGCAGACGGAATGTTTCCGTTCAAACAAATTGCCAATGGTATCGTCGACTTAGTGTGCAGAGCGACGCTGCCCGCAATAACATCGTCGGATTGGATGAACAACAGAAGCTCGCGTGGCTAAGTGCAGCGCGGAAATGTCGTTCCGATTAAAATGCGCCGGATTCGTTTCCAGCAACACCACGTCCACATAGTTTAGTCAAATGCGTCCTACAGCGAATGACATTGTAGAGTTGCTTGCGTTTTTCGCACCGCATCGCGATGACAATTCGACGTTTCAGAAACTTCAAGCGATTTCAGGCGATACTTCCCGCTGGAAAAAAGGGCATGCCTTGTTCAGCGAAATCCGTGTCAAGATGTTGAAAGCCGACGAAACAAACAACGAACGGCTGCAACACCAATACTCGCTGGACGAGATTTGCGCAAAAACCCTCTTCAATATGTCCGAGCCCCAACAACCGTTCAGTGCTCAAAGTCCGGCACCTTTTGACGAGGATTCATCGGACTTTGTGGGATTGGTTGCCAAGCAATTTGCATCTTACTTTCAGGTGAGTTCCCATGTATTACAACGCTACGCGATCCTATGCAGTAAGGTTATCACTATCGATTGCCGGTGTTTCCGTTGGAGTGATATTGCACCTGATGTCGTGTCGATCCTGCACCAATCGCTCACCGAACCTTGAGGCGAGACGATGCGGGTAAATCCTGAGACGAACGAATTTGAAACCTCGCAAGAAGACGTTCGCAGCGCAGAGGAGATAGCTCAAGCGGTACTGGCGGCAGAATTTGATGGCAGTCACATGCTGGCAGATGATGGCACTCCATTGCCCCAACTGACATCTGAATTCGTGCAGGCGATCGGTCAGCGGCCGACAACGGAAGGAATCAGAGACAATTGGCTGGCCAACTCACCCGTTAAGAGTTCACGATTTCTCTAGGCTGTTGTACCACTATATCCGTGACTATATCCGTGACGGTTCTCAAGAAACGACGTGAGCCTCCAAGCGGAGGCTTGGCGGCTCACATCGATTTTGGCGTTTGCGGGGTTGCTATCGAAGCAGTGACAGAAGCAGGGCTTGCCACACGTCGTGGTGGTTGTCATGTTGCACTGATCGGAAGTCAGGAGTTGGTCGGCCGCGATGGGACGACGGGACGTGCGCCGGTGGCAACACTTCAGGTCTAGTATCGAACCGGGCAGCGGGCTGACGATGCGATGGCACTTGCAACGCGGGAACGTGGTACGGGTTGAATGGTCTTTGTACGCTGTATGGTGTCGGCGCTGTGCATCGTGGCGTCACGATGGCAGTCGCGGACTTGAGTATACAACGAACTGCGGCAATATCATTCTGGACGCATGCCCACGCCGACGACCACTCCGCGTCACATCTGAAGTTGTGGCTGCGCTGGAACCGCACGTTGGCTCGGGAAGCGTAGGCACAAACTTTGTTGAAGGCTGCCTGGATGTCATGTAATGGAGCCTGGCAACGCACGGCTTCGTGCAACTGATCGGCGCTGACTCGAACGCCTCGGACTTGGCGCAACGTGTAGGATGTCATCGGACGCAAGCCGTTAATTGTCTCAAACGAGCAGGCCGTGTCCTTCAGCTTACAAACCGCGGCCAACAACGCGGCGCGGTCCTGACTGTGATTGGCATCGGCCTGCGTGGCCAGCAACGAAGTGCTTGTGGCTATTAATATGGCAGCGAGGATTCGTGGGGTCGTGAACATAGTGGCCTCCTTGGCTTTTTCAAACTTTGAAGATGGGGCTTTGTGAAAAATAACGAATGAACCCAAATGCAGACAGCGCGCCAATCACTGACGGATTTGCGTCACCAACCACTCTAACTGACTCGCAGACAACACCTTAAGCGCAATCTAAACGGTGACAACATCTGGCGCAGCATCGCAAATGCGCCATCGATGTGATTCAGCAGGCGTACACCCGACGACACTTTGAGCCAGAAGGGAGGGCCCAGGTAGCAGACCAGGTAGGGACACAGGAAAGCGCCGGGATAAACCGGCTTGGAGTTGGGAATGAAAGAGTCCTACAGTGAAGGCCTAGCCAGCCACACTGGCCTTGAGTCGTACTCCGGTGGCGGTAACGCCATGGGTGTAGCAACGGCAGAGGTACATGCAGGCGAGCTATGGAGCTCCGAAATCACATCTTTCGTCCGTCGATCCGGTCTGTGTCGCGAGAAGACAATATGCCTGGTCACGTCTTGGCTAGTGATCCGGCAGCACGACGGAGTCGTTGAACCTCGGCATGCATGGAAACTCCAAGCGCGAGAACCGGGAGATCCCATCGGCTTCCCCTTCGTGAGTGGTGATACACAAGCGAAAGGGAACGGTCGGCAAACCTCTCCGAGGGTACTGCTGACATGAACGCCGATGGGAAGTCAGATGAATCGATAGTACCTGCGAAGCGGGCGAACAAAGATCGCACTGAACGGTCGGCGGAGTCTGTGGAGGAAAGCGATTCAACCAAGAGGAACGCCGCACAAGCTGCCTTGCCCCGAACTCAGGGTCGGTTCAAGCGTAAGTCACGTGGTTTGCACGGCGTGCGTGAAGCTGCCCAAAAGGACAGCACGCTCAAGTTCACGGCCTTGTTGCATCACGTCAACGAAGCCTGCCTTACCGAAGCTTTCTTCAACCTGAAGAAATCGGCGGCGGTCGGAAGGCCAAGGTAGGGACACAGCACTTTTGCACAGACGCGGGCCACGGGGGCAAAGTACTTTGGGCGCTTTGCGGCCGCTGCGAGGAAATTGCTTGGGCAGGCGGTGCTATTCTCGGCGGTGATGTCCAAGTCATGACGGGCGCGATGCTGAAGCACTTGGACGGCGTTTGGAACGTTTCAATTCCGGGAGACAATCGTGTCGACGGCGTTCACTCGTTGTGGAGGCCACTAGACAAAGTGGCCGG
>CALBSZ010000082.1 GCA_937967665.1 uncultured Planctomycetaceae bacterium | reverse complement strand
ATCCCAACGCCGCAAATCCCAACGACCCGGCCAAAGACGTCGTGCTGTCCGCTCACCTCGACGCAGAATTGTTGGGAGCACGGACGGAAGGTGACATAGAGGTCACCTGGAAGACGATCGATCAGGCAGAACCGACAATCAAGCTCACTGGAGAACTGGCGGCGTTCAACGACCGCATCAAGGATGCGGTTCTGGGTGGACTGGATGCGGTGGTTGAGTTTGGGGGCAATCTCCAAGCACTCGGAGATCTGGCGGCCAGCCTGCCCGTTGTCGGCGGCAAGTTAGGCGACAACGTTGATGTGAAAGATATCGTGGCGAGGCGGCTGCGAGATCCGGTGATGCAGGAGTTTGACGCCTTGCCGGAGGGGCAACTTCCGACAGCAACGGGGTTGTTCGACGTTTTGGCGGCGCAGGCTTATCTTCAAGATCACTTGCAGTTGGACGTGGGCAATGGCATCCACGTCGGACTCTTCGACAACGAACTGACCGTCGATTTCAACTTTGACGCGACGCGGACCGTGCCCTTTGAGGTCGACCTGGGGGCCGAAGCCGGCGATGCGGGATTGAGTCTTGGTGCAACGGTCAACGGTGAACTTACAGCAGAGTTCGACCTGGACTTTTCAGTCGGCCTCGACCTGTCTCAGGATCTCGCTTCCTCCGATGCGTTTTTTGTTCGCTTTCACGAAGATACGTCCGTCCACGCCAGTTTTAACCCCAACCCGATTAACGCCAATGCGCGGTTGGGTTTCCTGGGACTTGGAATCAACAGTGGTACCGCAACGCTCGACGCCGGGCTGACGATGCAAGTGACCGATCCTCATCCGGAGGACGGCAAGATTACGTTGAGTGAAATCAGCGCGACGCCGCTTGACCAACTCGTCTCGTTCACCGCCGTCGGGCCGGAGGGCGGCGGGCCGATGCTGGACGTGAACCTCCCGATCCAGACCAGTCTGGCCGGCGTGAACCTGCCCGGCAATGCGGCGATTACGATCGTCGATGACGATTTGTTCGAAGATCCAGCACCCGCCGTCGACATTCCCGGCGAGATCGTGGACTTCGACAACATTCGCTCCGCAGGAATGCTCGGTGTGTTCCGCCAGCTCCGCCAGGTGCTCGCGGACCTGGGAGCCGGCGGCGTGCTGGATACGGAGATTCCACTGGCCAGTGGGAAAAAGGTTGGGGACGTGGTCGACTTTGCGCTCGGTGTGACAACCGCGCTGGTTGGTCCCGCGGAAGGCAGCGATCCGAATCAACCGGAATTTGATACGGCCCAGGAATTGGTTGCCTTGATTCCTGGCCTCTCGAACGGGAACTACGATCCCGCGACGAAAGAATTGACGTTCGATCTGACCTTCGATCAAACGCTCGCCCATGTCGATACGGACCTCGGTTTTGGCTTTGACTTGGGCCAGCTTGGCGGCATTTCGACACAAGCCCAGATCGGGCTGGACGCCAATGTCACCGCGGACCTGACGTTCGGTATCGAGCTTTCGCCGCTGGGCGAGGGTGTGACCATCGACGACGCCACGACACTGGAATCGATCGCCAGTTTGAACAACGTACTGGCGGAATCGCCGTCGCCGCGCCCCATCGAGACAGACGGCCAAACGGACCTCCGCGTGACGCTAGCGGATGGGACGACCTTCGAGATCAACTTGGATGGCTTGACCACGCTGGGGCAGGTGGTGACCGCCATTGAAGGCGGTGCGGCTCAATTGACGGCTCAAATCGAAGACAAACGGATCAAGCTCGTCGATGCGACCACGAACAAGACCGTGCCCTTCTCCGTGACGCGGGCCAATGGATCGCTGGTCCCGCTGGCGCTGGGCATCACGGGCGAGGACCAGGAAGGCGAGGGATTCATAACAGGGTCGGCGTTGCACGGGGATTCACTGGCAAAGCATTTTTTCATAAGGCCGAAACAAGACGCGCTGACCGGGTCCTTGACGATGGGCGCGGCTGATATCGACGCAACGGCTCGCTTCGGTTTTCTCGGTATTGACATCATCGACGGCAGTGCGACGGCAGCGGGAAACTTAAAGATCAGTCTCACCGATCCCAACTCGGACAACCGCATCACGCTGACCGAACTGTTCAATGGGCTCGCCATGCCCGGCGCCGGTTCCTCCAATGTGTTCAACGTTTCCTTCGACGGTCCGGCCCAGCTATCGCTCCCGCTGAAACCGACGCTGCCTTTCCTGCGCACGGAAGTCGAAGGCACCAATCCGACGTTGACCGTGATCATTCCCGATCTGTCACAGGTGCCCGACGGTGTCGATTTCCAATTCAACGCCGCCTTCGATCCCCTCCTGGGTTTTCAGGACCTGAGTTTCGACGACGTGGCCGGGCTGATCGAGAAGCTCATCGATTGGCTTCAATCTTTGAAAGGCACGCCGCTGCTCGACTTCGAGTTGCCGCTGGTCGGGCAAGGGATGGGTGACGTGGTCGATCTGGCGGATGATCTGGTGGATTTGCTGGAGGAACTCCGCCAGGATCCGGCGGCAACACTCACTCGAGTTGAAGAACAAATCCAAACGGCATTGGGAACCGACGCAATCACGTTGACGCTGGACAACACGGCAGGGCGTGCGTTGAAGTTTGCCTTGGACTTCAGTGCCGACACGGGACCGCAAATGTTCCCGGTCCGGATCGACATGGCAGAATTGGGGCTGGGCGCGGTCAACCAGTTTGTGAGTGGCAGCGGGAAAATCGCCTTGGAAGCGGGCGCCGGATTCCAATTGGCCGTCGGCCTGGACATGACCAATCCGGACGACTTGCGGCCGTTCATCTATGACGATTCGGGGGTCTTGCTCACGGCGAAAGCCGACGCATCCTCGCTCAACTTCAGCGGCACGCTGGGACCGGTCGGCCTGTATATCCAGAACGGCGCGGCGGGTATCCAGGGGCCAACCAACGGAGCGGCCAGTTTCGACGTCGGCTTGATTGACGGCAACAACGACGGACGCCATTATTTCAGCGAATCGATTCTGAGCGACGTCGATGTCACGATTGCGGGAGATGCATTCGCCAACCTGCCCGTGTTTTTTCCCACGCCCCTGCCCGCCAATGCGCGCGGCGCGATCGATTTCGCGATTCCCGATTTGTCCGATCCCACGAACGCGACGCTCAACACGCCGGACTTCAACGGCATCCTCGACGAACTCGACGAACTGGCGGACAACCTGTTGGCGATGACCGATAGCTGGGAAGGCGTGTTGGACCTGATCATCGGTGCCATGCGGGGCGAATTGCTGGGGGTGCGGTTGCCATTGATTGGTGACAAGCTTACGGACGCGGCGAACTTTCTCGAGACGATTCGCGACGACGTGCTGGCCAATTTCCGTCCGTTGTACGATCCGAATGATCCAGGCTTTGACGCGCAGAACCCGCCACCCGCCGCGGGGACCGTGAAGCAAGCGCTGTTCGATGCGTTGGGGCCGGAAGGGATTGGCTGGCTGAAGGATAGCGACAGCGACAACGACGTGGACTTGGACGACATTACGTTCACGGTGGTCACTTCGGGCGCGGACCCGCACGTCGAATTCAAGATGCATCTGGGGCAGGATCTGGCGGCCGCGAGCCTGCCGCTGGCACTCGACCTGGGCCTGCCCGGTTTGGGCTTCGACGTCAATGGTGCCGTGGAGGCGAAGGTCGGCTTCGATCTGGAATTCGGTATCGGCGTGTCGTCGCGCGACAGCGTCTACCTGGTCACCGTGCCGGACGAAGAGTTGACGGTTGATGTGGAGGTCACGATTCCCGATTCGAGTCTCACGGCGTCGCTCGGGATCCTGCAACTCGATGTGAAGGACGACGCGAGTATATTCGAAGGCTCGTTCACGGTCGACCTGATCGGCGGCCCGGACAACCGCTTGACGCTCAGCGAACTTGGCAGCGGATCGCTGAGTCATTTCATCGACGTCGACCTGGATTTGGATGCCGACGTCAACTTGGATCTGGAGGCCAGCTTCAATGGGAACACGCAATTCCCTCGTCTGCGCGCCGACTTTGGACTGGATTGGTCGTTCCATCCAACGGATCCGTCACCAGGCGTTTCCACGCCCACGATCACTTTCGAAAACGTCCAGTTGAACCTGGGCGAGTTCGTGAGCGGCTTTTTGGGAGGCGCGCTGGAGGAGATACAGGATATCGTCGCGCCGGTTCAGCCGGTGCTCGATATCTTAACGTTCCCTTTGCCGGTCATTTCCGATCTTTCCGGAACCGACGTCACGCTCGTCGATCTGGCCAGTCTGCTTGGCCACGCGGATGTCGCGGATTTCATCCAAACGGTCGATACGGTGGTCGATCTGGTCACTTCGATTCCTGTCATCGACGGCAGTGCGTGGATTGACCTGGGCGAATTCGATGTGGCCGGCGCGTTAGCGATTGATCCGACGGCCGGCGCAGGCAGCGGCGGTTCGCTTGACCCCACGAACATCCAGGCAGCAGCCGATACGCTTCAGCAAGTCACCGACGTCGGCGGCCAGGCGGCGGGCGCGTGGATGACCAAAGCGACGGACATCGGCAGTATCGGCGAGGCGTCGTTTTCCATACCGCTACTTACCGATCCCGCACAAGCGTTCAAGTTGTTGTTAGGGCAAGACGTCAACTTGTTCCTGTTCGACGCACCGAAGTTGAGTCTCGAATTCGTCTATCTCCAGGAGTTTTCGATTTTCGGTCCGCTGTTCGCCGAGATCGGTGGACGGCTGTTTGCCGAGGCGGACTTTGCATTCGGTTACGACACGGCGGGGATTCGCGACTTTTTCTCACCTGCTGGCGGTCGTGGCACGGACTTGTTCAATGGCTTCTTTGTCAGTGATCGGGCGATTGCAGATGGCACGGGAGACGACGTAACCGAAGTTGTCTTGGGCGGCGGGCTGCTGGCGGGAGCCAAAATCGATCTTGGCATCGCCGAAGCGGGCGTGCGTGGCGGCATAACGGCCGAAGTCAACTTTAATCTCAACGATCCCGACCTGGATGGCAAGGTTCGCTTCCAGGAACTGGCGGCCAACTTTGCGTTGGGACCCATTCACATCTTCGACGTTTCCGGAGCGTTGAAAGCCGGACTGGAGGCCTACTTCAGCGTGTTGTTCTTCGAGAAGACGTTTAAGATCGCGGAAGTAACGCTGCTGGAATTCGACGTCTCGCGCCCGGATCCGAACTCAGAACTACCGGTCTTGGCCCATCTGGATCCGGGCGGAGTGCTCGTATTGCATTCCGGCCCGAATGCCGCCTTGCGTGTGAACCGTGATACCAACGACGGCGACGAGTCGTTTCAGGTGCTGCCGGGCAGCACGGCGACCAGCGTGATCGTCGATGCGTTTGGCGTACGGACGACCTACGAGGGCGTATCGCGCATCGAAGCTGACGGCGGGGAAGGCAATGATGCCTTTACCATCCATTCCCAAGTCACCGTTCCGGTCAGCATCATGGGCGGGCCGGGCAACGATACGCTCTCCGCCGGCGGCGGCAGCGCCACGTTCCTGGGCGGTGCCGGCAATGATCAATTGATCGGCGGCGCGGCGAACGACGTGTTGAAAGGCGGCGCCGGCAACGACGCGCTGGAAGGCGGCGCCGGCAACGACCGTTTGGAAGGCAGTACCGAAAATGACCGGCTGGACGGCGGTGAAGGCGATGACGTACTGCTGGGTAACGAAGGCGAGGATGAACTCCTGGGCGGACGCGGCGACGACGAGTTGCGAGGCGGGGACGACAACGATCGCGCGGACGGCAACGCAGGCGGCGACTTGATCTTCGGCGACGGCGGGAACGACATCCTCAGCGGTGGACTGGGTGACGACGAACTGCACGGCGGCGACGGCAACGATGACCTCGCGGGCAACGAAGGCCGCGACGAAATGTACGGCGATGCCGGGGAAGACAGGCTGGACGGCGGTGCGAACAACGACGAATTGCACGGCGGTACGGAGAATGATCAGCTGTTCGGCGGTGCGAGCAACGATATCCTGTACGGCAATGACGGCGACGACCTGATCCGCGGCAACGGGGCCAGCGACAACGCGTTCGGCGGTGACGGCAACGATACGATCTATGCCGACGACGAAACGGGCGGTGTCACTGCAGTCCATGTCATCGACGGAGGCGCAGGTGACGATATCGTTTACGCCGGCATCGGCAGCGACACCATCACTACCGGTGACGGTGACGATCGTGTCTATGCCATCTCAGGGCATACGCAACCGGACACCGGCGACGATGTCATTACGACGGGTGCCGGCAATGACTGGGTGGATGCCGGCGGTGGAAACAATACCATCAGCACGGGAAGTGGAAACGACACTGTCCTCTCTGGCAGCGGCGACGACAACATTGCCACCGGGGATGGCAACGACATTGTTACCGCGGGCGACGGTGACAATACGGTCGATGCCGGCAGTGGCAGCGATGTCGTCATGTCGGGCGTCGGCAACGACATTATCACGACAGGAACCGGCGCTGATCGGGTGACGGATGCCGGCGGCAACAACCAGATTTCGACCGGCAGCGGAATCGACACCGTCACGGCGGGTGCCGGCAATGACTGGATCGACGCCGGCGAAGGCAACGACACGGTGAACGCCGGTGACGGCTACGACTTCGTCATCGGCGGATTGGGTAACGATGTACTCGACGGCGAAGGCGGGAACGACGTCGTCTGGGGCGGCAATAGCGAACTGGTCGCGACGGACTTCTTCGGCAGCGAGTTTCCCGTGATGGTCAGCGGTCCGGAGCAACTACCCGGTCTGTTTGAGAATCCGCCCGAGTTTGACGCGACGCAAAGCGATGCTCGCTTTTTCGTCGACTACTCCGTCTTGAACGTCAACTTCCAGATTGTTCCGGTTGGACTTGGTGGGATGTCGGTCGCAGGAGTGGCTGCGGATGGCACGGACACGATCGCCGGCGGCAGTGGCATTGACTGGTTATTCGGCGGCAACGGGAGCGACGAAATCGCCGGCGGCGACGATGGTGATTACATCGACGCCGGCAACGACAACGATACGGTCGTTGACGGCGGTGATGGCGACGACATCATTCGCGGCGGCAATCACGACGACATCCTGCACGGTGGCGGCGGGGTCGACTATTTGCTCGGCGAAGACGGAGCCGACGTGTTGTTTGGCGACGACGCCCCGGGCATCGATGCGCAGGCGAATCCCGGCGTGACCGGCAACGGCCAGCGGCTGTTTGGCGGCGCCGGCCGTGACTCGTTGTACGCCTTTGCGGCATCCGCGGATGTGACCGCCGAGTCACCATTGATCGGTGACCAGTTATTTGGCGGCGGCGGTGGTGACTTTTTGTACGGAAACATTCGCCAGGAAATACTGGTTGGCGGTGACGGCAACGACACGATCGAAGGCGACGGCGTGGTTGGCCCGGATCATTTGGAACACGAAGCCGGGCACGTGGATGGTGGAGCAGATATCATCATTGGCGGCAGCGGGCAGGATCTGGTGCGCGGCGGCGGTGGTGACGACGTGATCTGGGGCGGCGCCGACGGCGATTTCCTCGAAGGGCAGAACGGCAGCGACCAGGTATTTGGCGGCGGCGGGATCGACTTCCTGGTGCTCGATGTCAATGCCGCGTACTCATCACAGGACAATGAGCAGTACGACGGTCATCGGGGCAACGAGCAGACCGGCCTGCCCGCGGACGACAACGCCACCGATATCTTGTTGATCGAAGGCACGAGCGACGACGACCAGGTTGTGTTAGCGCAAGACGAGTCCCTGCGTTTGCTCGTGGGCCTGGCAGACCGGAGTCCCGACGCGGGACCGCTGCCGGATCAAACCACGCTGGTGCCCAACGATCGCCAGATCGAAGCCACTTGGCGCGATGCAATCGACAACACACCGCTCGTCGAACAGTTCCGTATTTCGGGACTTAATGGCAACGACTTCGTCTCGTTCCTCAGTGCGTCGGACGCCAACACTCAGTTCGACGATCCGATGACAGCTGGCGACGACGGTACTTACGGCGCGCTGGACGTGGCCGTGCTGTCGGAACGGAGCGCGGACTGGGTGGGCGTGATCGACGGTGGTCCTGGCGACGATTACCTGCGCGGCAGCCAGGCACGCGATCGCATCGACGGCGGCAGCGGCAGCGACATTGTCTTCGGCCTGGAAGGCAGCGACCGGTTGTGGGGCGACGCCGGCGACGGCTTCGTAACCGATCACGATGTTCTCTACGCCGGCTGGGGCAACGACGATTTGCTGGGCGGTGTCGGCACGAATCAACTCTACGCCTGGTCGCAGGATCCGGGACCTACCGACGGTGAGACGCCCAGCGAGACGTTTGGCGTGTTCATCCTCGACGTGGATGGCGACGGCGTTTCGGACGACGGCGCGGTGTACGATTCCCCAGGTAGCGGCAGCGACACCGACCCGCTGCATTACGCGCGGGAGGTGACGGGGCTCAACCGGATGCTGGGCAGCGAGCGGGACGACGAACTGTACGGTGGCACGGTGCTCGACTTCATGTACGGCCGCGGCGGTGAGAACGATTTGTTCACACGCGACGGCTTGTTATTCGAAAACATGGACGGTGGTGCGTTCGAGGCGATCGACGATCAGTCCGAGAAGGACAAGCAGGAGAGCTTATGGAAGGAATACGCCAAGTCTACCGGCAATTTGTGGTATGTGGCCGGATCGAACGCCAACGACGTGATCAGCGTCGACTTCGTGACCGAAGAGGGCCTGTTAAAGAACCACCATCTTGTGACCCGACTGACGGAGAACAATGGCAACTTCACGTTCGACGCTCAGGTGCGATTGGACTTCAACGCCACCGACGAAAACGGCGACTTTGTTTGGGATCCGAACGATGTCGTCGCCGCCGTCGAGTCTTATCGCAACGAGGAGCCTGACGAGCGTGAAGTCGACTTGGGCAGTCCGGCTGCACTTTCGAAACTACTTCCACCCGAAGGCGACTTTGTAGCGATTCTGATTGATGCCTTGGCGGGCGAGGACGACATAACGGTTGGTCCGACGGTGCAAAAGACGGTTTGGATCGACGCAGGTGACGACGACGACGTGGTCCGCATTGAACCGGGGAACGCAATCCTTTCCGATCTCGCCGACCAGGAAGTTCGCAACGATGCGGCCGAGCAGGCGTTTTCGTTAAGCGGCCCGGCCGTACTGGTGGCCGGCAGCGACGCGCCCACGGACGGCGTGCTGACGGAACCGGCGAAGTTCCTGTTAGCTGTCAACGATGCGCAACCGCAAGAAGTGGAAGTCACCGTTGGCATGACGACGGGCATGAATCAGAACATGACGATCGGGCATTTGGTGGCGGACCTGAACACGGCATTGACGGCCGTGAAGTTGTCCGGTGATGTGGTCGCCGGCGCCTCGGGTAACCGGCTGTACCTGTCGGCGCGGAAGGCGAACACGACGTTGACGCTGACTACGGCCGATGCAGAGGCCGTGCCGGGGCTCGGGTTTGTCTCGGGCACCAGCAGCTCGGGGGCGTCCATCATCGACGGGACGACAACCTTTCGCAACCTGACGATCGACAGTCCAACGGACGAGGACTGGTTCACGTTCTCTCTGCCGGCGGATTTTGTGAGCGGCGAGATTCGCGTGACCAGCGATTCGCCGTTGGAGGTCTTCACGCTGGAACTGCAAAACCAGGTTCTGGATGCAACGGCCAGTATCGCCCTGGATGCCGCTGATCTGAACACGCCGTCGAACGATTCGTTCGAACATGCCTACGATCTGGAAAGTATTGAAGCATTGAGCCGTATCGTGGGTACATCGCTGCATGGATCCACGGATGTAGACTGGTTCACGTTTCACGTCAGTGAGGCGACGACCGAGGGATCGCGTATTGCCTTGCAAAACCCGAACGGCGACGCCGATCAGTTGCTTATTGAAATGATCGCCGCGGACGGCACGACCGTGTTGCGCCGCGGCATTCCGGGCGACGCACCTGATTTGCAGTACGTCGACCTGTCGAATCTCGAAGCGGGCAATCATCTGCTCAAAGTTAGCAGCAACGGCGGCGCCGGGACTTACGAACTGTTGCCTTCGGTTGGCGACGTTGGAAACACGACGCTGGACCTGACGGGCCAACAGACGGGCAGCATTCCGCTGCCCGCGCCGCCTGTGTTGGAGTCGTACGTGTTGGGGATCAAGACCGATATGATCCCGACGATTTATGAAATGACGTTTGTTATCAACACGACCGGCGGCAACGCCGAATCGTCTTCGATCGACATGGGAGTGCGTTCGGCGATCGAACGCCGCGACGTGATCCTCGGCGGTGAAGGGGACGATGTGCTGTCCGGTGGGCCGTCGGAGGATTGGATCTTTGGCGGACCGGGCAACGATGTGTTAACCGGCGGTTTGGACCGACAACTCAGCGATCTGCTGTTTGGCGAAGAGGGCGATGATACGTTCCAGGTCATCCCCGACGAGCTTGCCAAGCTCAAGGGGAGCACGGAAACGGCGATCGTCACGTTGACGGATCAATTCATCGGCGGAGCGGGCGACGATCGAGTGCTGTTCCTCGGTGGCGACCGCGACGACCGCGACCGCCCCGTGCCGGATCACGTCGCCATCAAATACGACATCTTCCAGCACCGCTACGAAGTGGCCAGTTTGGTGTGGGATACGGAAAATCAGCAGTTTGACACCAAAGGCCAACCGGCGTCCGTTCTCACTGCCGAACTCTCTCCGCCGATCATGTTCGCATCCGCGGCGACTTTCAATCTCGGCCTGTATGCCAATCAGGCCGAAGAAGATTTTGTTCAGGTTTCGGTGCCGGCGGGTTCGTACAACTCGTATGACGAACTTGCGAACGCCATTGAGAATGCAATCGGCGGCGACAAGGTACAGGTGCGCCGGGTTGTCAACAAGCTACGGATTGAAACCGTCGCGACCGGCGCGAACGCCGCGCTGCGCATCCGCACTCCCAACACGGAAGCGCAGATGTTGGGACTGACCGTTCAGTCCGAGTTTGGCTCGGATACTTTATTGCAGCGCTTTGCCTCGTATCACACGCGCGGCATCGAACGCACCGTGTTCGACACGCGTGACGGCAACGATGAAGTCCATGCCGACCCCAACTACAAATTCCCCGGCCAGCAGAATTCGTGGGGCATCGAGTTGGGTGCCATCGAAACGCGCGGCCTTGCATCGGAGTTGACGATGCTCGGCGGGGACGGCCACGACCGATTGTACGGTGGCGCGTATGACGACGTGATCGTCGGCGGTGCCGGCAACGACGTGGTTTTCGGATTCAGCGGCAACGACCAGATCGAAGGTGACGACCACGACGATCTGCTCGTGGGTAATGAGATTGACATTCGGCCGGATCGATTTGAGTACGTGACCAGGAATAGCGTCGGCAATGCGAACGGCACGTTCGCCTTCGCTGCCGCGCTTTCCGGTGTTCGTGCCGGCGGGAGCATCGATGCATTGACTTTCCATCAGGGGGACACCGATGACTGGTACCTGATCGAAACGCCTGATGCGGCAAAGCTGTTTGCCGGCCATTCAGCGGCTTGGGTCGACTTGCTGTCGCGCGAAAGCCTGGAAGTAAGGGATATGGCGGGCAACCCGCTAACGTCACGACTGTTTGCAGGCCGCTACGCGACATCGAACGAAGGTCTGCAAATCGAGGTTGTCGAACGTCCGGTCGGTATCCCTGAATTCTACCTGTTGCATGTTGAGGGGACTGGAAATCCGCTTGAGTACGAGATTGTCTTTGATCCGCGTCTCGGCCAAACCGTCGATGTTCCAGCAACAGCCGGTGAAACGATTGACGCCGATCCGCAGCAGCAGGATAAACGGGCGGTAGCGGTTCCGTTGGGAGATTTAGACGGTGACGGCTACGACGATTGGATTTCGGCCGTGCATGATGAAGTCGGGAAGCTGGCCGATATCAATCAGGCGGTCACTGCTGGTAACGAAGTCGGCGACGTGATTGGAACGAGCCGAGCGTGGATTCAGTTTGGAGCAGCTGATGGCCAGCACGTTAACTCGATCACGCTCGACCTGCCGGCGCCGCTGTTGAACGCGTCCCTCGGCTACACGCAATCGTCGTTGGTCGGGGGCGATTTCAACGGCGACGGATTCGGTGATGTGGCCGTATCGGTAATGTGGAATGAAAACGGCGAGTACATTGATGATCCGCAATTCCAGAGGCCGGATCGGTCCGGACTGTACATTATCTTTGGAAGTGCCAGCCGGTGGAACAACGGGTTGGATTTGGAATCAGACGCGGACTACTTCAACGACTTTCTGTTCACGGAACTCAACGGTCGGCTGGTGAACATCGGCGACTTCTACGGCGAGTTGACGAATGCTGGGAACCTCACGGATGATCTCCTGTTGTATCGCGGACCTGAACAGATCTCGTCCGATTCGAACCAAAACCTTGACGACCCGGTAGCCTTGATCCTGCCCGGAAAGCGATTGACGGACCTGGTTGGGGATTTCGACGTACTTAAAGGCAACGTGCCGTTACTACCAGATCAACGCGAGTTGTATCAGTTGAAGGCTACGGAGATTGGTGACTTCAATGGCGACGGGGCCACGGACTTCGCGATCGGTGAGCACCTGTCAGGCGATCTCGCCGAGCAGGGCAATCCATTCGCGAAGCGAGTCAACACTTTTGTGATTTATGGCGGCGCAGACCTTAGTCCTTCGACGGAGGACTGGGATGGACTCGCGGGCACGACCAGGTTCACTCGCTTTTCGTCCGGCTTCCTGGGCACGGATTTCGGTTTGGTGGGTTTGGGCAATATTGACGGTGACGCCGGCGGGCACGACGAGTTGGCAATCCACGCCCTGAATGAATGGACAGTCATCCGCGGTGACTCGATCCCGACCGATACTCAAATTGATTTGAGTTCCATTTCGTCTTCTGACGCGTTTCGAGTACTCGAGACGGATGGCGGACAAACGCGGTATCGGCAACTGGTGCACTTGGGGAACGTCGATGGCATGGGCGGCGACGAATTGGGGGCGGTGGCGTTCGAGCACAGTGAAGTTGCGGACGAGAGCGGCTTTTTGTTGCGGCATCAAATAAGCGAGATCTTCTTCGACCGTTCATGGAACGATTGGCAATCGGTCCAGTGGGTCGAATCCGGCGTCGGGGCAAACGACCGGACGATCGCCGACGTCGTGCTCGAATATGAAACGCCTGCATATGAAGATGGTGCGTTTATCGGCCATCCGCGGCATGCAGAACTCTTCGTGGGTTTGCGGGATGTTACGGGCGCGGGATCGTCGCGGGATGGACGTGATGATCTTGTTCTGGTCGATCGAGTCGGTGGAACAGCGCGTCTGTTCGCTGGAATGCAGGCTGCGGCGTCCGAACCGGAGCCCGCGGAAGTATCGAAATCGCTCTTTGACTTCCCCCTCGCAACTCCTTTGCCTCAATCCAACAGGGTTTCAGGCATCGCTCTGAGCAGGCCGCTGGCAGATAGCCAACTGGTAAGCAGTGATTCGTTCTCGCTCGTTGGTGTCGAGCAACAATTCCAGCAACAGACTGGCATCGGCAAGGTTGTAGACGTGGGCGATGTCAACGGTGACAACGTATCGGATGTCGTTGTCTCGGGATTAAACGACGATCCGAGTACCGGCACCCTGCCCCCTGCTTACCTTCTGTTTGGCCCCGTTGATGTGAGCACCGTCACCGACATTGAAACGCGTGCCGATGTGATTCTCGATACGTCGACTCTCGGCATGCCGCTGTCGCGGGGCGGGAACATGAGCGATGACGGACAGCAGGACGATCCCAACGACCTTGCCTTTGTTTTGGATACGGGCGGGGGGACGGCGACGACCACCGTTGTGTTCGGCCGCCACGATTGGCCGCGTGTGTTGGATATGGACTATATTACCACTGGAAGCTGGTCATTTGGTACCGACTATACGCAGCGATTCTTCGGTGGGTTGCACGACGGAAACAAAGCTGTCCACCTGCTCAACTTTGACGGGCAAGGCGGCGACGACTTGTTGGTTACGTCGCAGATCGATTGGTTCGATCCGCCGACGATGACGGCGCCTGGCGACGATACTCTCGTTGTCTACGGTTACATCCAGACGCAGCCTAACCCCGGTGCTTTCGCGGTACCGATTGTGGACACGATGGATCACGATGTGGTAAGCGATCTTTATGATCGTTATGCGGGAGTCGAGTACGATGGCCAGCGCTTCCCAGGTGCGGTTGCGAACGTTGCCGGCGATGTGAATGGCGACGGACTGGACGACATCATCCTGGCGTCGCCAGTCGCTGCCTTCGCGACGGATGCTCCCACCGCCGTGCCGCCGTTGGGAGCCGCCACGATCTTCATCGGACGTACAACGCTGCCCAGTCAATTGCACGTGGCCGACGATTTCGACGCGGAGTTTCTCAGTATGTCGTTCGGCAGCGGAGTGTTCGAATTGGGCGACGTCAATCACGACGGCTACGACGATTTCGCCGTGAGCCGAACGCGCGAAGACACGTTTGATGGGGCCGCTGGGTTTGGCGGCCTTGGCGGCGCCTGGGGCGGGTTGCTCGTTTTCTTCGGCGGGCCGGAATACCAGCTTCGAGATCCGGTGGAGGGCGCGGCGGTACAAGTACCGGAGGTGTGCACCGAGCAAGTCTGCCCAATTCCCACCGTCGACGAAGTGGCCAGATCCGCGGATATCCTCGTTCACCAGTTCGCCACAAACGCCACTAGCAGCCTTTCGTACGTCTCGCAATGGTATGCCACGGCTGGCGATTTCGACCGCGATGGCCGTACCGATCTGGCTGTGGGAATCCCGCACAGCCGTTCCGTCTCCGGGTTTGAATCGCAATTCATCGGCAACGACCTTACGATGGAACCGGATCCAGCAACCGTTGTCGATGAGCATCAATCGGGGGCGCTCTACGTCTTATTCGGCGTGGAGGAAAGCGTACGCGATTACCATCTGGAAGAGGACGATCCGTTGTTCGAAGACCACGCGCCCGGTCTGATTTTGACGGGCCAGGGCAACGACGACCAGTTTGGCGTCGTTCCAACGTCGCCAGCCTGGGACCTGGACGGCGACCGGCACGACGATCTGTTCGTGGGTGCGCCGTTCGCTGATAACTCGCAGATGAACGCGACGCAGACTGGCAAGGTCTATGCGTTGTACGGCAGCGGTTCGCCGGACAATCTTCCGATGGCCACTCGGGAACTGGCGAATCGATCGGTGAGTGGCAGCGGCAGCTTCCTGGTCGATGACGGCGTGACGGAGACGTTTTCGTTCGAACTGAACGGGACAGACGTGTTCCGTTTTACGACATTGGGTGACGCAGTCGCTGGCGACGTGATCCGCCTGACGCCACCGGGACCGCGGGAACAGTTGATACGGCCGATGGTACGGGGCCACGTGAACTGGGATGCGGGCCCAACGGCCAGTTCGAGTTCGGTTCGGATTTCGGATAGTTCCGGTTTCGACGGCGACTCGCGGACAGGCATACTCGAATTCGATTTGATGACGCTGTTTCCCGTTCTCGATCAGGCAGGCAGTGATCCAACCATTACTCTTGAACTTCCCTTGATTGCTGGTTCCGTTTCCGCCACACCGCCGCTCGATGCGGGCGACGAACCACAAGGCATTTCAGCGATCATTGTCGGTGACGAGGCGGACGGCATAATCGGGTCTGAAGATTCCTTCCGGACAGCATTGTGGTCGGGCACGGGGACGGTAACGCAATCCCAAGCCAGCGTGTTGTTGCCGTGGGACGTTATCGAATCGTTGTTGAACGAGGGCATCACGCGAATGACCGTCCTGTTGCTCACCGCGGACGACGGACAGCAGGCCGTTCACGATATGACCGTGGATATTGACGTGTTGAAAGACATGGGAATGCTGGTCATGCCGAACCACGACGGTGTCCTCGGCCGGTTGTACGATGAATACGGCGCGATCCTTGCCGAAGATCAGTCTGTAATCAGTCTGCAAGGCGAAACGGCAGGCACGTACTATCTGGAGGTCTATTCGCCGCCATTCTCCTCCCCACCGCCGGACTTGCCGTATACGATTCTTGTCAAGGCGCCGAAGAACGGATACACGCACGAGAGTAAAATGGTCCCCGACCGCGATGCCATCCGCGGTGGGGATGGCAGCGATTACATCACCGGTAATGAGGGTGCCGACGCACTGTTTGGCGGCGGCGGTGTCGACACGCTGATTGGCGAGCCATTCGAGCGTCATGATGTCACACCATCCGACTTCGGCGGAACGCCGACGAACGGGGAGGAGAGTTATCGCGATGTCCGGCAATACAATTCGTTTCTATCCATCCAGGATCCCGTCTTGGAAGCCGCGGTAACCGATGCACTCGGACTGCCGCTGACGCGTGACTACAACGGCGACCTGCGGACGCCGGTTCCTTTGCGTCAGTCAGATCTCGCACAGTTGACCACACTCAGCCTGGTCGGATACGACTACAGTCCATTTAAAACCGTGAACTTGGAGGGCCTGCAATACGCCGTGGATTTGCAGACGCTGAGCACGGCGCGACAATTCGTTCCAGATCTCGCTCCGGTGAAACCGATGAACACGACCGGCGTTCAGACGGGGCTCGGGCGACTCCAGAACCTGAGCCTCGACCTGCCAACGCAGATCCTCGTGCCGTGGACGTTGCCGGAATTGGAAAGCCTGACGGCATTGCGGCGTCTGAGGCTCGATGGCTTGCGGATCACAGACCTGTCACCGCTGGCATCGCTCGCTCAATTGAAACTGCTCAGCATAGAGGACGCCAATCTGTCGTCCATCGACGTCGACCGTCACGGACTGCGTGGCGAATACTACGTGCCCGGCGGTACAGTTACCGACTTCCCGACTTTCGATTCGCTGATGCCCGAATACACGCGCGTCGACCCGTTCGTGGCCTTTCCCAACTCGGCCGCTGACTTTGGCGGCTACGACGATCTGGACGATGACTTCGCCGTCCGCTGGACCGGACAGGTTTACATTGACCAGACAGGTGAAGTCACATTCTTTACCAACAGCGACGATGGCAGCCGGCTTTTCATTGACGATAAGTTGATCGTGGACAATGGTGGGCAGCATGGATACCAGCAGCGTGAAGGCACCGTTGCCTTGAGTCGCGGTTGGCACGACGTACGGCTCGAATATTTTGAACGGGCCGGTAGTGCAGGGTTGGTGTTGAGTTATCAACCGGTTGGCAGTACGACCGCTGTAGCGATTCCTCCGAAGTTTCTGAGGCCGGACATTCCAGCCGACTTGAACGCAATTTCGCATCTGGATCAACTAACGCACCTCAGCCTCTCCGGCAACGTCATTGAAGAAGTCGGCGTGCTGGCAGGACTCGATGGCCTGACACACGTCCGGCTGGACGACAACCGGATCGGCAATATCCAACCCGTAGCGGGGAATTGGATCATCGACGACGGCGACTCGCGTTATTCCGAAACCGGTAACAGCTTTCAAATCCGTGGCAACGTCAACCCGGTAGATGTGGCGTATGACGGGGACTACCGATTCAAGCCGAGCTACATCCTGGGAACATCCGTTACGTTCCGCTGGTCGCTGAACGGAGTACCGGATGGCGTGTACGACGTTTTCGCAACCTGGCACGGCCACGAAACGCATACCAGCCGCGCGACGTATCGCATGACGCAAACCAAAGACCCGGTAACGGGAATCGATGTGTTCGATACTGCGGCGACAGTCAATCAGCGATTTGCACCAACGGCCGATCTGACCGGCCCGGCGGGACACGACTGGCAGCGGATCGGTACGGTCGACGTCACGTCCGGATCACTGAGTGTCGTATTGCATGACGACGCCCCGTTCGGACCATTCGACGGGCAACTGATCGCCGATGCCGTTCGGATCGTGGCGCAGTCGCCGCCGACGTTCGACCTGCTCGATCTACGCGACAATCCGTTGGGCAATCTGGCCCATGCAATGTTGCTCGATTCGCCGGCGATTTTCTCGGGCAGCACGGTGTTGGCCGACACCAATCCGAGTGCGCCGGTTCTCAATATCGATCTGCCGCACGGGCCAGCTCAGACCTATGCGGCCGCAGACATCACGTTTGATTTCGAGGACATTGCAACCACGGGTACAGCCGTAACGCTATCGGATGATTCGGTCAGCGGCGCGATACCACTCGGTTTCTCGATGAACTACTACGGGCAACCGGTTACGGAACTGTTTATCGGTTCAAATGGGTATCTGAGCGTCGTGCCGGGCCAATCGGAAAGTCATTCGGCCACAAGGCTTCCCAGAACCAATGCACCCAACGGCGTGATCGCCGGGTGGTGGGAAGACTTGAACCCGTCCGCCGGTGGATCGATTCACTATCAAACACTGGGCACGCCTGGCAACCGCCGAATGCTCGTTCAATTCTCCGGCATTCCCCATTTCGGTTCGGCCAATCCCGTGACGATGCAGTTCAAGCTGTTTGAATCCACAGGCAACATTGAAGTGCATTACGCGTCGGCACCGTCGGACGGCGGGCTGCATGCGGCCGGGATTGAGAATCAAGATGGTTCCATTGGCACGCAATACTTCCTGGGCACGACAGCCCTCACCGCGAATTCGGCCGTTCGCTACACGCCCGTACCCGTTCCTCAATACGTCACGGAAGACATCAGTTCCGAATACGACTTCGAGAACATTACCGCGACCGGAACCAGCATCTCGCTTAGCGACGATTCGATGAGTGGCGCGATTCCACTCGGCTTCTCGTTCGATTACTACGAACAAGCCGTTTCGCAAATCTATATCGGGTCGAATGGGTACTTGAGCGTCTTGGCCGGACAACCCGGCAGCCGTATTCCAACGAGTTTTCCCAATAGCGGCACACCGAACGGTGTGATCGCCGGATGGTGGGAGGATTTG
>CALBSZ010000081.1 GCA_937967665.1 uncultured Planctomycetaceae bacterium | reverse complement strand
AGTTTCTGCCGGTAGTGGTTGCGATTCAAACTAGGGTCCACTAGCAGAGGTGCTCCACCCTCCATATCGAGAAACCGCATGGGGCGATCAAACTCGAAGTCGATTTCGCTCTGATCCAGCAGATGAAATACCGCCACATCATGCTTGCGATAGCGCAAATGCTGAAAGCAACTCTTCAACTCGGCCGGCTCCAGAAACAGGTCGGAAATGATGATCACCAGAGCCCGCTGGGCGACGCGTTCCGCGGCCTCGTGCAACGCGGCGGCGAGTCCCGTTGCGCCGCGGGCCTCGGTCTTGCCGAGTTCGTCGAGAATGTTGCCGAGATGTGCCGCGTTGCGTTTGGGAGGAATGGCCGTGTGGAAGGTCTCGCTGGCACAGTACAGCCCGACGGCATCTCCCTGTTGCGTCGCCAGGTAGGCCAGCGTGCCGGCGACGCGCCGCGCGTAATCCAGCTTGCTGGGCCCGTCGTCCGCGAAATCCATCGATCCGCTGGTGTCCACGACCAGGCACATCCGCAGGTTGGTATCGGCTTCGAACTCCTTGATGTAGAAGCGATCGCTGCGGGCGTACGCGCGCCAGTCCAGTCTGCGCGTATCGTCGCCCGGAACGTACTTGCGATACTCGGCAAATTCGAGGCTGGATCCGCGAATCGGACTGCGGTGACGGCCCGAGACGTTTCCCAGCATGGGAAAACGCGCATGCAGCGACAGGCCCGCCAGTCGGGCGAGCGCTCGCGGGTCGAGGAATTCTCGCTGTGGTTCGGACATGCAGGACGCTCAGGGGAAAAAAGAAGGAAAAACGTGACTTCGTGTTTACTTAGTTGGACAGTGCGCACTTTCCGGCATTCGCCGAAGTACAAGCACGCAGCGCCAGCAAGTGTATCCGTTCGTGGGTCACCCGCTCCCTGGAACTGCGAGCTTGTGTGACGACCGCACCCCGCGCTGTCGCGCTAGGCTTCGTCACGCAGTTCGTTCACCAGTCGGCGGACGACGTCACGACTGCGGATGCCCTCGGATTCCGCGGCGAAAGTGGTCAGCACACGGTGCGTGAGAACCGGTTCGGCGACCTCCAGGACATCTTCAAGCCGGACCATGTAACTGCCGTTCAAGGCGGCCCGCGCTTTGGCGCCGAGAATCAGGTACTGCACGGCGCGCGGACCGGCTCCCCATCCGACTAGCGGTTTGAGCCAGGCGGGCGCTTCGTCGCTCTTGGGTCGCGTACGCCGCGTCAGGTCGACAGCGAATTCATAAATGTGTTCGGGTACCGGGACACGGCGAACCAGGCTCTGGTAGCGGAGCACACTGGATCCGTCAATCACATGTTCAAGTTCCGGCAGTTCCATGCCCGTTGTGGTCCGGGCGATTTCGATTTCCTCGTGCCGCGCTGGATAATCGACTTCGATGAGGAACATGAAGCGATCGAGTTGTGCTTCGGGAAGCGGGTACGTCCCTTCCTGTTCGATCGGATTCTGTGTCGCGAGTACGAAGAACGGCGGCGCCAGTTGGTACGTGCGCCCCACGACGGTGACGCGATGCTCCTGCATCGCTTCCAGCATCGCGGCCTGCGTCTTCGAGGGAGCGCGGTTGATTTCATCGGCGAGCACGATGTTGGCAAACACGGGGCCCTTGATGAATTCAAAGTCACGGCGGCCTCCCTGCGATTCCTGCAGGATGTCGGTTCCCGTAATGTCCATGGGCATCAGGTCAGGAGTGAACTGAATGCGGCTGAACTGCAACGACATCGATTCCGCCAGGCGGCTCACCAACAAGGTCTTGGCCAGGCCGGGGACGCCCATGAGCAGGGCGTGGCCGCGTGCGAACAGGCAGATGGCCAGCCGCTCGATCACGTCTTTTTGGCCGACGATGATCTTGCCGAGTTCGTTCTGCAGGCGTTCGAATTGGTTGCGCAGGTCGTCGATCGCGACGACATCATCCGAACCCAGTTCTGCCGATTCCGCCGAGGTGCTCATTTCATGTTCCTGACTCTGGTGTCGCAACGTGGTGCTTGGTAGCCATGACGCGGTGAGGATTCGAGGTTCCGAAAAAACGGGCAGTGACACCGCGGCGCGCCCGTGCAGTCCTTCTCGCTCTTTGTTTCGACGGACTCGGTGGGCGTTCACGCCGCCCGCGTCCGTTCGAATCTGTCACTTTAGGCTCTGTTTTTAAACCGGGGAAGGGTGGCGGTGGTGGAGCGAAGCAACCCCACAGAACCTTGGATTCCGGGGGCTCGCTTCACTCGACTCCGGCCACCCATGACAACAACGCGACATTTAAAACAAAGCCTAGTCGATCCGCGGGTATTTCGCCAAGAAAGCGATCAATTATTCGGCGAAATCCGGTTAAGGTCCACTTTCTCCCTAAAAAAGTGAAACGATTGCCGACGCTGCTCGCCGTCCCCGCCAGGACCCGATCGCGTGCTTGCGATGGTGAGCCGGTTCGTGTTATTATGCTTCCGTCGGTGAGTTTTTGGAATCTCCCGCCTTCCACTGGTATGGCAGCTTCCCGCCGCACTCTAAGCGGGGTTTGATGATGATTGAACGGTCGAACCCGGGCGTTACCGCGATGTTGTCCGGGACTTCGAGTGGCCAACCGCGCAATTGTTTCTAAGCGCTGCTTAGCTCGATCTTCGAGCCGTGCCGTACTATTGTTCCGCGTCCCTGTTGTGACGTTGTTCGCTCTGAGTCATCCAGCGAGGTTCAACTCATGCCTGATAAACGAAACGACGATTACTTTGCCAGTTCCACCATGTCTTTCGGCGACCACCTGGAGGAGCTTCGTACGAATCTCTTTCGGGCTTTGGTCGGCCTGATCATAGGCGTGCTTCTCGGTCTGCTGGTTGCCAACTATGTGGTGAGCTTTATTCAGCAGCCGCTGACAGCGGCGTTGGAAAAATACTACATCCAAAAATCCATTGACAAGTTGAAGGAGCAGTTCCCAGACGGCGTCACTAAGGACCTGGCGGAGTTTGTCAGTCGCGAACGCTACGTGTTTGAAGAGATTTACGTCGAGGCGGATCAGGCGGAACGCGTTTTGGATTTCGCCGGGAACTTCGAAGCGCCCACACCGGCGCCTGCCACCGAAGAAGAAGGTGCGGCCGCAGGATCAAAGGAAGAATCGAAGAACATTATTGTCTACGGCAAGTCGCTGGCGCCGCCCGGTAGTGTGCTGGTCAAGACACGAGTCTGGCGGCGTATCGAAATGCTGGTCAAAGCGTTGAGCGCGCATGAAGTGTTCATGATCTGGCTGAAAGCGGCCTTCATCTCCGGGTTGATCATGTCCAGTCCCTGGGTGTTCTACCAGATCTGGATGTTCGTTGCGGCGGGACTCTATCCACACGAAAAGCGTTACGTTCACGTTTTCCTGCCCGTCAGCCTGCTGCTGTTCCTGGCAGGCGCTGCCACCGCTTTCTTCTTCGTCTTCGAACCCGTGCTCGATTTCCTGTTCAGTTTCAACAAGGCCATGAATATCGATCCCGATCCACGGATCAGCGAGTGGATCAGTTTTGTGTTGTTCATGCCGCTGGGATTCGGGCTCTCTTTCCAACTGCCCCTGGTCATGTTGTTCCTGGAACGAATCGGGCTCTTTTCCATCGCCCAGTACATCGAAAAATGGCGAATCGCCATGCTGGTCATTTTCGTGCTGTCCATGTTTCTCACGCCGGCCGATCCGATTAGCATGCTCCTGATGGCGTGCCCGCTGACCATCTTGTATTTCCTGGGCATCGCCATGTGCCGGTGGATGCCGAAGGGGCGGAGTCGCTTCTCGGACGTCTACGAACCGTAACGCCGTCTACGAACCGTAACGCTACGTCACGCGGTTATCGCAGGCTTGTGGCTTGCGTCCACCGCCGACACAACCCGAAAACCATTTTTTTACGCAGACACCCATCATGACGATTATTACTGCCGACCAGGTCCATGCCGCCTTGAAGTATCCGGAATTGATCGACGACCTGCAGGCCGCTTTCGCCGGAAATTTCACCATGCCGCCGCGCAAAGTGTTCCTGCTGGATGAAGGCAGCGGCAGCCACGATGCGTTCGCGCTGCTTCCCTCCTGGAACGATTCCTTGATAGGCGTCAAGGCGTTTACCTACTTCCCACAGCCGAGCACCGGATACAAGTCGCTGTATTCGCAGATCCTGCTGTTCGATCGGGAACACGGCGAACCGCTGGCGCTGGTCGATGGCACGACCGTCACTTTCTGGCGGACCGCGGGAATCTCTGGCCTGGCCGCTCGCTTCCTGGCTCGGGAAGATGCGGAAACCCTGCTGCTGCTCGGCACCGGAAACCTGGCGACCTACATCATTCGCGCCCAAGCCAGCGTTCGGGATTTGCGCCGAGTGCTGGTTTGGGGCCGCACGCCGGCGAAGGCCGCCGCCGTCGTCGCCCAGATGTCGGAGGAACGAAAAGATATCGACTTTGCGGTGGTAGACGACCTGCCCACCGCCTGCGGGGACGCCGACATCATTGTCAGCGCGACCGGTTCCCACGAACCACTCGTCCACGGCGATTGGGTGAAACCTGGTACCCATACCGATTTCATTGGCAATCACCACGCCACGAAACGAGAATGTGACACGGCACTGGTGGTCAAGTCGAAAGTCTATGCCGACAGTCGCGACAACTGTTTTCGCGAAGCGGGAGAAATCCTGGTTCCCATTTCCGAAGGTGTTATCGGCGAAGACCACGTCGTCGGGCAACTCACCGAAATGTGCCAGGGTTCCGTTCCCCTTCGCGCCAATGACCAGGAGATCACCCTGTTCAAGTCGATCGGGATGGCGCTCAGCGATCTCGTCGGCGCGGGCTGCGCTTACCGCGCGGTAACGTGACCGCATCCCGGGCGATGAAAAGCGGCCGCACGCTACTGCGGCCGTGTCTGGATGGCTTTGTGGATGA
The DNA here is from genome assembly GCA_937967665.1 of uncultured Planctomycetaceae bacterium. GTDB lineage: Bacteria > Planctomycetota > Planctomycetia > Pirellulales > Pirellulaceae > CALBSZ01. The sequence continues at coordinate 1,211 of CALBSZ010000081.1, read as the reverse complement.
CTTCCAACGCCCGCTCACGCTCCTCGCCGACCAGCGGCAGGCGCGGCGCGCGGATCGTTTCCGTGACGTAACCGAGTTCGGAGCAGGTGAGTTTGATGTACTGTACCAACTTCGGGTGGCTGTCGAAGTGCAGTAAAGGCATATACCAGCGATAGATCTGGAGTGCCTTGGCGTAATCGCCCGCGATGGCCGCGTCCCACAGCAGGCGGTTTTCACGCGGGAACGCGTCAACCAGCCCCGAAATCCAGCCGGTACAACCCAGCATGATGCTTTCCAAGGCCACATCATCCAGGCCCGAGAAAATAATGTAGCGGTCCCCCAAGGCATTGAACAAATCGGTGATGCGGCGGACGTCCCCGGAAGCTTCTTTGATGCAGACAATGTTTTCCACGCCCGACATCTCTTGAAACATGGCCGGAGTGATGTCGACGCGATAAACGGGCGGATTGTTGTAGCACATGATGGGCAGACGCGTGGCCCCCGCCACGCTGCGAAAATGATTTACCGTTTCGCGTCCGTCCGAGTTGTAGACCATCCCCGGCATGACCATCAGTCCGTCCACCCCAACTTCCTCCGCGGCACGCGCTGTCTGGCAGGCGTTGTGCGTTGTAAATTCCGCGACGCCGTTCAACACCGGGATCCGGCCCTGAACCGCTTCCACGGTCATCTTCAGGACTTCCACCTTTTCCGGAAGCGACAGCGAACAGTTTTCGCCAATCGTGCCCAGCATCACCAGCCCGTGAATGCCATTGTCCATCAAGGCCTCAACGTGCGCACGTGTCGCGGCCAGGTCGATAGAGAAATCGTCGTGAAACTGAGTCGGGACGGCGGGAAAAACCCCCGTCCAATCAACAGAAAGCGGCATGGGAACCAACCCCTCGTGCATCAGGAACGTGTGGAGAGCGAGTCGCCTGTACGTGTCGCGTTTCGAAGGCCGCCAAGCCCCACACCAACCGAAGCGAATACCCGGTCCGATGGATCGAGACGCGTTCCAGACGCCGCAGAAAGACGCCAGTGTACCACATCCGGCAAGCCTTCACAGCTGTTCGCTGAAATACCCCCAAGCGATTGCGGAACACCGGGAAAGACCCGGCGTCCCGAAGCGACCACCGAGCCGTGGCGGATGCGCCGCGACGGCACGTTCCGGCTACCGCGGACGCACGCGGACGGAGACCTGGCTACGCGGGGTTGTTTGCACCAACAACACGGCG
>CALBSZ010000080.1 GCA_937967665.1 uncultured Planctomycetaceae bacterium | reverse complement strand
CGAAGCACCCGAAGGGCCGTTCCGGCAATTGACTCCTGACCCCTTTACCCTCACGTCCTTTTCTAAAATCGCGCTTTCGAGACATCATGGACTCGAGCGTTCAATCAGCTGAGATGTCGGGGTGAGGGTTTTCGCTTCATCTTGTGTTTTTTCGGAGTGACTTCATCTGATCGTGCCATCGTCGCCTGCCGGCGGATTTGAAAGGGAACAGGGTGGCGACTTTTGCGCCCGGTTGACCGTTTTCATAGCGGGCGATACCATTTTTGCAACTCGGCGTTCCAGCCGAGTTTTTATTGACGACACATTGTGACAACTTTCACAATGTCGCCCATTTTCGAAAAAAGCAGAGCAGTTTGTACGGCATGGAAACATATTTCCTCCCCATCCTGGTGTTTCTGGTTTGCGCCACGCTACTGGGCATCGGATTGCTGGCGGTGGGCAGCGTGCTTGGACCGAAACGCACTGGGCGCGTCAAGGAGATGCCGTACGAAAGCGGCATGGATCCGATACATGACGCTCGCCGCCGGTTTGACTTTCTCTTCCATTTAGTGGCGATTGCCTTCCTCTTATTCGATGTGGAACTGCTGTTCCTTTACCCGTGGGCGGTGGCACGAGGCGGGTTCGCGCAGGCCGGGCTGAACGGCGGTTTGATTTTCGGCGAGGTCATGTTTTTCATCGCCTTGCTGTTGGTCGGCTATGCCTACGCCTGGCGGAAGGGAGTATTTCGATGGCGATAGAACTTCCCGAAAACGTCGTGGTGAGCAAGCTGGACGAGTTGGCGAGTTGGTGCCGCAAGAATAGTTTGTGGCCGATGCCTTTCGCCACGGCTTGCTGTGGGATTGAATTGATGGCCACGGGCGCGAGCCGCCACGACCTGGCGAGGTTTGGAGCCGAGGTCTTTCGCTTCAGCCCGCGGCAGTGCGACCTGATGATCGTGGCGGGACGTGTGGTGATGAAGATGTTGCCTGTGCTCCAGCGTATTTGGCAACAGATGCATGAACCCAAATGGTGCATTTCGATGGGTGCCTGCGCGTCCACGGGCGGCGTATTCGACACCTACTGTGTCGTTCAGGGCATTGATCGCTTCATTCCGGTCGACATGTACGTTCCCGGCTGCCCCCCGCGCCCGGAGCAACTGATTCAATCCATCATCGACCTGCAGGACAAAATTCAGCGGGAGGGAACCATCACTGGGGATGAATTTAACACGCCCCAGCGTCAGCAGCGGAAGCGGGCGTTGCTGGAACTTCCCATCCTGGGTCAGACACCCTACTTTAGCAAGACTTGAGCCACATGCCGACTCGCACGGAAGTACTGGAAACCTTGCAGGACGAATTCACTGGCGTGACGGCCAGCGAGTTTCGTGGGCAGACGCGCGTGGTGGTTAAGGCGGCGGACCTGTTCGCGGTGCTCGAATCGTTGAAGAACGACTTCGCGTTCGATCTGCTGGTCGACATCACTTGTGTCGACTACCTGCAATACCGCGACGCGACGGATCGCTTTGGACTGGTCTACCTGCTGGCGAACACGCAGACGGCGGAACGGATTACGGTGCGTGTCATGCTGAACGAACCGGAACTCACCGTGGCCTCGGCGGCACCCTTATGGGAGGGAGCGAACTGGCTGGAACGCGAAGTGTTCGACATGTTCGGGATTCGCTTCGACGGGCATCCCGATTTGCGTCGCATCCTGCTGCCGGAAGAGTTCACGGCCCATCCGCTGCGCAAGGATTACCCGCTGCAGGGTCGCGGCGAGCGGCATAACTTCAGCGTGATCACTCGGGGAGAAGCATGATGAGCGTAGCGTCTGCCATCAAAAAGCCCGGGAATGTGGAAGAGCAGGATTTTCTTTGGACCCTGAATTTTGGTCCCCAGCATCCGGCGACGCACACGACCCTGCGTATCGTGCTGAAGCTGGACGGGGAACGGGTCGTGAGCGCCGCGCCCGATATCGGCTATCTGCATTCCGGTTTCGAGAAAATCGGCGAGCACCTGGATTACAACCAGTACGTCACGGTGACGGATCGGATGAATTACATTTCGCCGATGTCGAACAACGTGGCCTGGCATCACGCCGTCGAGGCGTTGATGGGGATCGAGATCACGCCGCGCTGCAAGTACATACGCACGATCATTTCGGAGCTCGCGCGGATCAGCGATCATTTGCTCTCCACGGGCGCGATGGGGCTGGATGTCGGCGCGTTCACATTTTTTCTTTACGCTTTCTACCAGCGCGAACGCATCTACGACATTTTCGAAGCGTTATGCGGCGCTCGTTTCACGAACAGTTACACGCGTGTGGGCGGCGTGCTGCACGACATGACCCCTTTGGTGGCTCAGAAGATTCGAGATTTCGCTCGCGATTTTCCCAAGACGTTGCAGGAGTTGGAGCGCCTGTTGAACCGCAACCGGATTTTTGTCGAACGCACCAAGGGCGTCGGCGTGTTGACTCGGGAAGAAGCGATTCGGCGCAGTTGCAGCGGCCCGGTCGCACGTGCCAGCGGGGTACCTCGAGACCTGCGCAAGGATGAACCGTACCTGGCTTACGCCGATCTGGATTTCCAGGTCTGTTGTGCGAAGGCGGGCGACTGTTTCGCGCGCTACTACGTGCGGATGGCGGAAATGAAGGAGAGCCTGCGGCTGGTCACGCAGGCGTTGGAAAACCTGCCGTCGGGGCCGGTGAACGTCGGGATCGACGAACGCACGGCGTTGCCCAACAAGGCGCAGGTCTACCAGACCATCGAAGGCACGATTTCTCACTTTGAACTGGTCATGACGAATCGCGGCTTTGAAGTTCCCTGCGAGGAAGTCTACGCCGCCACCGAAGCGCCCAACGGCGAACTGGGTTTTTATCTGGCGGGTGACGGTAGCGACGTGGCCTATCGAGCCCGCTGCCGACCTCCTTCGTTCATTCACTTCGCCGCGTTTCCCCACCTGATCGAAGGCCACACACTCAGCGACATCGTGGCCGTGCTGGGAAGCCTGAACATCATTGCCGCCGAACTGGATCGTTGAGCCGAGTACGCATCATGAACGAAAACGGAAACACCACGGCGGAACGGGTCCTCACGGACGAAATGATCGCGGAGATCCAGAAGTACCTTCCTCGTTACCCGGACAAGCAGGCGGTCACGTTGCCGGCCCTGCACGTGGTCAACGAGCACCTCCGTTACGTCCCATTGCAAGCGGTCGTCGAGATCGCCGAACTGCTCGAACTCCATCCGTCGCAGGTCCAGGACACGCTCAGCTTTTATGGGTTCTTCAAGCAAGACAGGCCGCACGGCGAGACCCGCGCGTGGGTTTGTCGTTCCATCAGTTGCCACCTGCTGGGAGCCGATGATCTGCTCGAACACCTCTGCGAACGCGCCGGTATCCAGCCGGGAGAAACGACCGCCAACGGCAAACTCACTTTGGAATACGGCGAATGCCTGGGAGCTTGCGAATTCGCTCCCTGCATCCTGGCCAACAAGACATTACACAAGTGCGTCAGCAAAGCGGACGCGGACGCCTTCCTGGATTCGCTCTGAATACGACCGTGCCGTCCTCGACACAGCTGCAATAGGAATCAGACGTGGCCGAATTTGAACCTGTTTTGCTCGCGAATATCCGTCGAGAAGACAGTCACACGCTGCGCGTCTATGAAGAATCGGGCGGCTACAACACCTGGAAGAAGGTGCTTCAGGAATGGAAACCGTCCGAGGTGATTGACGTCGTCAAGGCCAGCAACCTGCGAGGCCGCGGTGGCGCGGGTTTCCCCACCGGCTTGAAATGGACGTTTTTGCCCAAAGATCATCCGGGCCCCGTCTACTTTTGCTTGAACGCGGACGAGAGTGAACCGGGAACGTTCAACAATCGCATTTTGATGGAGCAGGATCCCCATCAGGTGTTGGAGGGGCTAGCGCTGAGCTGCTACGCCACCGGGGCATCCACGGCCTATTTTTACATGCGTTACGAGTATCCGTTGGCCTGGGAGCGATGCCAGGCGGCGGTGGAGGAAGGTTATGCCCGCGGATACTTCGGCAAGAACATCCTGGACAGCGGATATTCGCTGGACGTCTACCTGCACCGCGGGGCGGCGGCGTACATTTGCGGCGAGGAAACCGGTCTGATCGAAAGCCTCGAGGGCCGCCGCGCCTGGCCGCGGATCAAGCCGCCCTTTCCGGCGGTCGAAGGCGCCTTCCGCAAGCCGACCGTTGTGAACAACATCGAAACCGCCGCTTGCGTCAAACACATCTGCGAGAAGGGGTCCGACTGGTTCCGTTCCATGGGCATTCCCGCCGACCCGGACAACCCGCGCGACGCTGGCAGCTATGGCCCGAAACTGTACTGCTTGAGCGGCCACGTCGAAAAACCCGGTTGTTACGAAGCGCCGTGCGGTATCACTGTCTGGCAATTGATCAATGAATTTGGCGGCGGCATCCGCGGAGGCAAGCAGGCCAAGGCGGCCATCCCCGGCGGCATCAGCATGGGATTGCTGACCGCCGACGAGTTCGATTGCCCGCTGGACTTCGCCAGTCCCGGAAAGTATGGCTGCCTGGGGCTTGGTACCGCCGCGGTAGTCGTCATGGACGAAACGGTTTCGATGATCGACTTCCTGCACAACAGTTGCCAGTTCTTCGCCCATGAAAGTTGCGGGCAGTGCACGCCCTGCCGTGAAGGAACGTCGTGGGCCCTGAAGATGCTGAAACGCATCAAGGCCGGCCGCGGACGACTCAAGGACCTGGAATTGCTGCTGGAAATCGGCGACAACATTGGCATTATGCCCGGCACGACCATTTGCGGACTGGCGGACGGCGCCGCCTGGCCGATCAAGAACGCCATTCGCAAGTTCCGCGATGAATTTGAAGACTACATCCGCCGTACGAATCCCGAGGGATACATGGAAACCGATCCGGTTCCCGCGTTGGAAATCATCGGCGTCCATTAATAAAGCAAAGCACCATGGCCACGGTTATTGTAAACGGACAAGAAGTGGAAATCGGCGACGACGAGCAGCTGAATGGCATTCAGGCCGCTCGCAGAATCGGCGAAGACATCCCGCATTACTGCTGGCATGCGGGCTTGAGTGTCGTAGCGAGCTGCCGGATGTGCCTGGTGGAAACGGGCAAGAAGAATCCTCAAACCGGCGAAATCCAGATGCTGCCCAAGCTGGTGCCGGGCTGCCAGACGCCGGCGACCGACGGCACCGTGTTTGTCACCAACAGCGAGAAAGTGGCCCATGCCCGCGCGATGGTCGAAGAGGACCTGCTGATCCGCCACCCGATTGATTGCCCGATTTGCGACAAGGCGGGCGAATGCTTATTGCAGGATTACCATTTCGAACACGGTCAGGAGGAACGGCGGGCCGACTTGAAACCGTTTCACAGCCGTCGCCGGGAACTGGGGGACACGGTCACCCTGTTCGTGGACCGCTGCGTCATGTGCACGCGCTGCGTCCGCTTCACGCGCGAAATTTCCGGCTCCAGCGAATTAATGGTCGTCAATCGCGGCGCCCACGAAGAAATCGATGTGTTTCCCGGCTACCCCCTGGACAACAACATGTCGGGTAACGTCGTCGACCTCTGTCCTGTCGGCGCGCTGGGCGACAAGGATTTCCTCTACCAGCAGCGCGTGTGGTTCATGAAGCGCCATGACAACGTCTGCGCGGGCTGCTCGATCGGCTGTTCCATTTCGGTGGAAGAAAACCAGGACCGGCTCTACCGTATCAAGCCGCGCGAGAACCCCGCCATCAATCAGTGGTGGATGTGTGACGAGGGCCGTTATGGCTGGAAGCATGTGCATGACGCCAGTCGCGTTGTCGAGCCGCGGCGGCTGGGCGAGGAAGGTTATGAAAACGTCGAATGGTCCGCGCTGCCCGCGGAACTGGAAGGAAAGCTCCGAGCGGCGGGTCGCTTGGCCGCTGTCCTGTCGCCTCACCTGACCGTCGAGGAGGCCTACCTGCTGGCTACGTACATTCGCAGCCTGGATCCGGAGGCGCTGCTGGCGTTGGGCCCTGTGCCCATGAATGGGACAGACGAATCGTTTCCGAACGGCTTCACGATCCGCGCGGAAAAGTGTCCCAACCGGCGCGGCGTCGAAGAAGTCCTCCGCGGCGTGCACGGTTCTGTCATCACGTGGGACGAGTTCCTGGAGCGGATGGAAGCGGATGACATTCGTGGTGTCTGGATCAGCGGTGGTTACAAGACCGACTGGCACGACGAAACCGCGGCCGACCGCCTGGAAGCGGCGAGTCTGATCGTCGTGCAGGATTGCTTCGAATCGCCGCTGTGGAAGCGCGCCTCCTATCAATTGCCGGGAGCAACGTTTGCGGAAAGGGACGGCGCGTACGTGAACCACGCGGACCGCCTGCAGGCGTTTCGC
>CALBSZ010000079.1 GCA_937967665.1 uncultured Planctomycetaceae bacterium | reverse complement strand
GTGGATTCCATCGAACTCTACAATGCTTCCATCCACACCGTCGATATCGGCGGGTGGTACTTGAGTGATTCCTGGAACAACTATCGCAAGTTCCAGATTCCGGCCAATACGATCTTGGTGCCGGGCCAGTTGGTCGTGTTCGACGAGGACGACTTCAACTCGCCGCCCGCCAATCCCAACAACTTCGCCTTGAACAGTTTTCGCGGCGATGAGGTCTGGCTGATGGCGGCCGATGGCAACGACGATCTCGTCCGTTTCGCCGACCAGGTTGATTTCGGCGCGGCGGTGAATGGCGAAACGTTTGGACGCGTTATCAATAGCGCCGGAAAAGCCTTCCTGTATCCACAACAGCAGGAGACGCTGGGAGCGGTCAACGGGAATGTGCGCGTCGGCCCGGTGATCATCTCCGAAATCATGTACGCGCCGGACGATCCCGGCACGGGCGCCGATCCGGCGGACCTGGAGTTCGTGGAAATCTACAATCCGGGACCGTCCGCGGTCAATCTTACGAATTGGCAGCTGGAGGGCGGCGTGGACTATGACTTCCCAAACAACGCCATGCTGGGCACGGGAGCGACGTTGCTGATCCTGCGTTTCGATCCCGCCGCGCCCGCCAACGCCCCGCGACTGGCAGCCTTTCGCGACCACTACGGGATCGACGCCGGTGTTCCACTCGCCGGCGGCTACTCGGGCAAGCTTTCGAATGAAGGCGAACGCGTCACGTTACGCCGCCCCGACACGCCGCCAGCGGAAGCCCTCGCGTTCATCCCTTTGCTGCTGGAAGACGAAGTCCAATACGAGACCAAAGCTCCCTGGCCAACACAGGCACTTGCCACCGATCTTTCGATCACGCGGGGTTGTGACGAGGCCTGGGGAAACGAACCGCAGAATTGGTCCGCCAGACCGGCAACCCCCGGGACGGCCTCCTTCACTTGTGACGGCACGGTCTTGCGCCGCGGCGTGTTTTACAATAACTCGGCTTTCGCCTTCGACGATGCCGCGATGGCCTACGACAAAGTCCCTCTTTTCGCCGGCGACCCGGTCTCTTCGTGGCATTACACCAACTATGCCAAGGGACTGAACGGTGTCATTGTCGAACTGCGGCCCGCCGGCGTCGTGGGACTGGGCGATTTCCAGTTTCACGTCGGGAATGCGGAAACACCGACAGACTGGCAGACAGCCCCGGCACCCGTCGATTTTCAAGTGCAACTCGGGGTCGGCCTGGCGGGGAGCAATCGCTACGCGATTACGTGGAACGACGGCGACATCCAGAATCAATGGCTGCAGATCACTGTGGAGGCAAATGCGGCCACGACGGGGCTCGCCGCGAACGACGTGTTCTACTTCGGCAATGCCAGCGGCGAAGCGGGGATCCCGGGTGACAGCGCGCTCGTCAACAGTTTTGATTTCGCACGCGTGCGAGACGGCGCTAGTTTGTATGTCGACCGGAACAGCTGGATCGACATCAATCGGGACAGCATGGTGGACGGTACCGATCTGGCCATCACGCGCGATGCGGCCAATAGCTTTCTGACAGCGCTGCGGTTCGTCGCCCTGCCCGCGCCTCCGCCCGCCGCTCCGATTTTCGAAAGCAACGTCGCAACGAATCAAGATGTGGGGGACTGGGGTCTGGACCAGCCGCCAAACGTGCGCGCCGCCGTTCAGAGTACCAATTCCGCGGCTCGCATCGAGAAAAGAACGGGCCTATTCACGAAAACGGCCGTGCCGGCTGACGAAGAGACGCTCGACGGCTTGCTTCACGTACTTGCCGAGGCTACCGTAATGGCAATGCCAGGTCACGGCAGGCAAGAACGCGGCGCGGCCGTGAACGACGAGGCCTACCACGAAGTATTTGCTCAACTCGAGTGATGCCGCTGGCAACGGCCCCTTTGGCAACTTCACACCGAGGCAATTCGGCGTATCGCTGCTGGACGACGCCGCCATGGCGATCGACCAGCAAACCGGGAAATCGGAATTGGCCATGAGCAAGACCGATCCCGACGATTTCCGGAAACTCGTCGAGTTCTGGCATCCCCCGCACATCAACACGACAGCGTACGAAGTCTATATGGAGCAGCCGTATGCGAACGGGCACCTGTTCCTGCGGACGCGTAATGGCCGCATTGCTTGCTACGACTTGCGACGACCTTGACGGCAGCCGAGAACTGCTGGCGGTTATCGCTGGTTCGAGCCGAATTCGACGAGCATTTCGATGCCGTCGACCTCCACGACGTCGCCATGATACAACTTGCGGCCACGCCGCAGTTCGACTTCGTCATTGACCCGGACGGCGCCCGATTTCACCAACTGCTTAGCCTCGCCGCCCGACGCGACGACTTGAGCGAATTTGAGAAACTGATCGAGCTGAATGTGTTCGTCCATGGCGATGCAGCATAGCACATTCTGCCGCCAGTAGAATGGCGGGATTGGCAGCGACATCACCTGCCACGCACCCTGGCAGGGAAGTCCAAGGCACGGCCCGCGGACTACACGACTTGCAGGAAATGCCAACCGGTAAGGTACCAGCCCGGACCGTACGGTTCGCACCAGCGCACCTCCGCCTTGAATCGTACGGGACGATTCTGCAAGCGGTGGATTTCGAGTTCGGCGATTCGTCCGACCGTCCAATTCGTATCGGAAACGATCCCAATACCCGCCCTCGACAGGTCTTTGGAAAAAGCCTGCTGCACTTCCAAATGATCGCGCCCATGGCGTATGAAAACAGGCCTGGCAAACGGCTGGCGCTGCACGGAGCGACGTTCTCGCAGAACGCACGTCTGGTTTTCTTTCAAAAGCTGATCAATCACGCCTTGCATGGTGGCCCCGGTCGAGAGAAGTGCGTCGGTAACCGAGATAGAGAAGTCAACTCAACTCTACTACATTTCGGTCGCCTGCGCCGGACGATAGCCAGTTATCGCGTTTTCTCCTCAAGAATTTCCTCGAATCCGTCCTAGTATTGCGCCGCAACTTGGTTTTCGGGTAGCCACGTTCGCCAGAGCGTGGATTGTCCGCCGTCTGGCGACGGCAGCTACCCGAAACTTGAGCTGCGACAGACTACTAGGGGGTGTCCGAGTACGTTCTGGAAAGCCTGGATTTGCCGGTTGATTCGGTCGTTCCAGATTTGGTTATAATGAAGGGTTTGCGGCAAGACGCTGCGATTGCCGGCTGGCCCGCGCGAATCGCATGACCCGCCGACGCGTGACTGCCGTTGCCAGTCGGAACCGTTGCCAGTCGGAATAATTAGAGAGTAGCGCTATCCAGGAGTGTACGTAGATGCTGACATTCGAAGGACAAGGTTCGGCCCATACCTGCACGGGCGTTACACGGCGTGACTTCCTGCAGGTAGGGGCTGTCGGAGCAATCGGACTCAGCTTGCCGCAATACCTTGCAGCCAAAGAACACGGAGCGATCCGCCCGGAGCACGATGACCGCGCCTGCATCATGATCTTCAATCTGGGAGCACCCAGTCACCTCGACACCTGGGACATGAAGCCCGAAGCGCCGACTGAGATTCGCGGCCCCTTCAAGCCCATTAGCACGAAGTCGGACGAGTTCCAGCTTTCGGAGATCCTGCCGCGTCACGCGGCCATGGCCGACAAGTTTTCGCTGGTTCGTTCCTGCTACCATACCGGCGCGGCCGTGCACGACGCGGGCTGGCAAATGATGCAGACAGGACGACTCTTCAGCGGCGGCGTCAACACGCCACATGCCGGCGCGGCCGTCTCGTATCTCCGCGGCCGCAAGACGGACTTGCCGTCGTTCGTCGTGTTGCCCGAAACGATGGGACGCGGTGGCGGCAATCTGCCGAACGGCCAGGCGGGCGGTTTCCTCGGCAAGGCACACGACCCGTTTGCACTCATGGCCGATCCGTCGCAACCCAATTTCAAGGTTCCTGACTTGCTGCCGCCGGCCTCGATCGGGACCGCGCGGCTGGACCGCCGCCGCAGGATGCGCGACATCGTGGACGACACGGTGCAGTATTTCGAGGCGACCGAAAACGCGCAGCTTCTTGACAGCAACTTTCACTCCGCGTTTCGACTCATGACCAGCGCCCAGGCGCGCGATGCCTTCGATCTCAGCAAAGAACCCAAAGCGGTCCGCGAGCGGTACGGCATGACGCGGTTCGGACAGTGCTGCCTGCTGTCCAGGAGACTGATCGAGGCCGGGGTCCGTTTCGTGACCATCAATACGTTCCTCACGGTATTTAATGAAATCACTTGGGACATCCATGGCAGCAAGCCGTTCACATCCATCGAGGGCATGAAGAACATCGTGGCGCCGATGTACGACCAGGCATACAGCGCTCTGATGGAAGACCTGGCTGACCGCGGCATGCTGGACGATACGCTGGTCTGCAACATCGCGGAATTCGGCCGCACGCCGCGCGTCAACCCCGCAGGCGGTCGCGACCATTGGCCACAGTGCTTTACCTGCTATTTCGCCGGTGGCGGAGTCCAAGGCGGTCGCGCCGTGGGCAGCAGCGATCCCATCGGGGGCGTACCGGCCGACCGACCAACACCTCCCGCCGACGTTATCGCTACCGTGTTCCACAGCATGGGCTTCGACCTGGAAACAGAATTGCCGGGACCCAACGGTCGGCCGTTCCCGATCGTCGATTTCGGCTCCCGCGAAATCAAGGAATTGTTTTAACCGCTGCCGTGGCGAGAAACCAGTCGGACGGCGCCATGTGTGACTTGTGGTAGCAAGCCACCTCGTTTTACCCACAGCCGCAGGCGCCGGCTCGGTGCTTTGTGGAAACAGCCACATCGTTTTACCCCCAGCCGCAGGCGCCGGCTCGGTGCTTTTTCCGGCGCCCACGCCTGCGGCTGGGGGTTAAACAAGAAATAGGACACGAACCGAACCTCCCACCATGAGGACAACCTACGTGACTCGATTTACCTTGCTGCTGCTCGTGAGCCTGGCATTGCCGGTCCATGCGGAGACGCCGAGTTTCCGGAATGACGTGGAACCAATCCTGGCCAAACTGGGTTGCAATTCCGGGGCCTG
>CALBSZ010000078.1 GCA_937967665.1 uncultured Planctomycetaceae bacterium | reverse complement strand
TGCGGCTTTGTCTGCGGCTCGGTCTGCGGCTCGGTCTGCGGCTTTGTCTGCGGCTTTGTCTGCGGCTTTGTCTGCGGCTCGGTCTGCGGCCTGGGAATCGATTGCCCATAAATCGATTGAGATATTTCAAGCGGCGCCGATAGCAAATTGCGAACGATGCGAGGAATCGATCGCGATGACAATGCAGCAACTGACGAATCCGGTAAAGGTGAAAGCATGACCACAGAAGAACGACAGGTTATTTACACGCCGCTGGGCGAGTCGGAAGAACTGACGCTGACAATCGGTACGGTTAGGAACTTTATCGCGGCGAAGACGAAGCAGGGGAAAACGCCGTCAGACGAGGACATCGTAAAATTTATGATGCTCTGCAAGGCGCGAAACCTTAACCCCTGGGTAGGCGATGCCTATCTGGTCGGGTACGACGGCAACGACGGCCCGCGATTTAGTCTCATCACAAGCATTCAGGCGCTCTACAAGCGGGCGGAAATGTCGCCGGAGTTCGACGGGATACAGAGCGGCTTGATTCTCGGCAGTGGCGCAGAAGTTGAAGGAACATTCGAAAGCAAGGACATCACTGGCGGATGGTGCAACGTCTACCGAAAAGACCGGGCGCACCCGTTTGTTGCTAAAGTGCGCCGCGACGTCTACGACACCAAGCGGAGCTACTGGGCAAAGGATCCAGGCTTTATGATCGCCAAGTGTGCGGAAGCCGCAGCATTGCGGAAGGCGTTTCCGAATCAACTAGCCGGCTTATATTTATCCGAGGAAATCAACGAACAGGCGAGCGGCGCGATTCAAAAGGAATCGCAGCCGAAAGTAACGCTCGAACAGATTGAAGCGGGGATTGGGAAATGAATTCCCCCGACTATTACCAGGTTTCGCTCAGCAGTTCGTCTGGTACGTGCTGGCGCGACCTTATCGTTCTTAGCGAACATCGAGCCGGAAGCGACGTATGCCTTTCTCTGTTGATGCTGACGACTCACGGCCGGGGGTTCAAAATTACATCCAACGATGACCGAATATTTTTCCGGGGGTTCAGTTTTCCGCACACTGAATGGCAACATAACCTTCGATACAGTCAAATCTACGTCTCGCGGATCGATAGATATGTCTTAAAGGCGGGTACGACAGCGTATTTTCTTAACCAAGTCAGTTGCGCAATCCACTGCCCGGACAATCCCGACCGCTGGTTGTGGGCAGGCGATGCGGCCGCGAGTTTGTTTAAGCGAATGGAAGCCGGATTGCTCATTACGACCGACGATCTCGCTGGCCAGCTAGAAAGGAAGTATCGGGAAACGTGAGACGTTACGACCGCTGGCGAGACTTCCATCGCGCTAATCCGCAGGTGTTCAACCTTTTCGAGCACTTCGCCCGACAGGCACTTAACAAGGGGCACAGGAAGCGATTTGGCGCCAGGATGATTGGTGAGCGGATTCGCTGGTATACCTCGATCGAGACGAGCGGCGACGATTACCGTCTCAACGATCACTATTGGCCGTACTACGCTCGGCTGTTAATGCTCTTGTTTGACGAGTTCGCCGGGTTTTTTGAGATACGCAACGAACGGTTCGACGCGACCGACGCGGAGATAGTCGCGGCACATCGGACTGGGAAGGCGCAGCAGATGCTAGCTAACTGGTAGTAACCGGATCACCCATCCAGTAACGGAAGGAAAGAGATGATTTCAGCGGAAGAAAAAGCGTTAGCTTTGCAAGATGATGGGTTTGGAAAACGATTAGGCATTCTGCTAACTGGGCCAGCACAACAATTTTTGTCGTTGTAGCTTCCATCCTACCATGACTTGGATACTGGCGGCTTAGAGTGGTTCGATTGTCGCGGCGAGACGTGGCGCTGCTACTACTGGTGCAACGGCGATATTAACGAGGCATTGCGCCAAGTTGAAGAGATGGCGAAAAAGCACGGCCTTACTCTTCAGTTGCTTTGCGAAGAAAAAGGCCACGCTTCGTATCCAGTGGTCTATTTAGCGCAGCACGGCAAGCAATGGGAAATGCCAGCGGAAGCGTAGCAGGATCAGCCGTCCAGTAACACAACGGAGTAACGATATGGCTTGTGAGCACCCGGACCATGCGGTTTTAGCTGACATTTGTGAGGGCGATGCGTCATGGAAGGCATCGCCTCCGACGGATGAATACACGGTTCAGTGGTGCACGCTCTGTGGTGCCTACCGCCGAAATAACTGCGGCGAATGGTCGGCCCCTGCGGAGAATGTGAAATGACTGAATGCCCGGTATGCGGCCAAGACAATCGAATGCTAAGTGGTGTTGAAGGTCCGCACCACTACTGACTGAGTTATCAATGTTCCCGGTGCGGGTTCTATTGGGCGGCCAATATGGGTTGCAGCATCGAGGATGGTGCAGAGACTTGGAAAAAGCACCCAGAAAGTCTTGAGCGCGGAACGCCTAGTCCGGTAACACGAGTCAAGGACATTTGATATAATGCGGGCGACAAAACTACAGCTAAAACCCGTTCGGCAAAAACCCGTTTGTTGTGTCCGCTTTGGCGGCTGGATGTTGTAGTCCAGGTCAGCACAACAAGCGGGTTTTTTAATGGATTGACAACCATGGCTGGTGACTGGATTAAGGTGTCGGAGGACATCCACGAAAAACCGGAAGTACTCCAAATGGCGATGGCATTAGAGACGCGACCCGAGTACGTTGTAGGTTACTGCCTTCGCTGGTGGGCTTGGGTGTCCCGAAACTGTCCGCATGCGACCGTGACAAATGTCCGCATTGAGTCCATTGAATCTGTGTTAAATGTCCCCGGCTTTTTGCGCCAGCTCATAGAGGTGGGCTGGCTTGAGTATGGGGAGCCCGACGGAGTGCCTACTATCACCATTCCTAATTTTGAGCGACATTTGTCGCAAGGTGCTAAACGGCGGGCACTTGACGCCGAAAGACAGCGGTCTAACAGGAAGAAGAAGTCGGACAAAACCGGACAAGTGTCCGCATCGCATGCGGACGTTTCTCGGACCAGAGAAGAGAAGAGAAGAGAAGATAATAACTCTCTCTCTCCCACAGAAAACATCTGCTATCAAACAGGACTCCCATACGCCGTAGATTCCCTAGAGTGCGATGAGTCTCTACGCGACTCACTTCGCCTATTTGAACAAATGTGTTGGGAGAAGCACGGCGAGTTCAGCGTGACGCAGCAGCAGCAGGCCTTGTTGACGCTCGCTCAAGGCGGGCTCAGTACCGAGAAAATCGGCGAGGTCATTCGGCGCGCTATCGAATTCGGGTCGAAGTATTTGAAGGCGAGCCACTTGGACGACAAGCAGCCGGCGAATGGCAAGCCGAAAGAGGAACCGTTTCGACGCTACCGGGTGTCGGAGGGAAAGTGAGCGCGGAAGGGCGACCGATTTATCAATACTGCGGTACGACATGAGACTGGAGGACCGATCCGGTAACGCAATTATGTTTGAGACTCGCGAGGCACGACGGGCGTTCATTAAGCTGCACTGCAAAGACCATGGAACCGAAGGATGGATTGACTTGAGCAAGGTTGAGGCGATTTGGGAGAACGGAATCGGCGCAGTGGTTCACACCGCTGAAGGTGAGTACGACGTGCGAGAGTCGGTGTCAGAGATTATGGAGCGAATAGCTCAGTCTAATAAGTAACGAAAGGACAGCGGATGTTAGTAAAAAAGCCCGTAGGGGTCAGCGGAATCCAGGTCACAATTCCAGGCGGCAAGAAGGTCATCCTCACCCTAGACGAGGCGAGGCGGATCTACAACGAGCTGGCGGAATTGTTTGCCGAGGAGGTAGAGCATCCCGAACCGACTGTGGTCAAAGAATACATTCCGTTGCCTTACCCAGAACCAAAGATCATCCGAGATCCATTACCGCCTCCGTGGACCATTCCGAGCACGACACCGTGCCCGTACGTAGACGATCAACCTAGGGTGTGGATGACCGCTGGTAGCACGGACTTAATTGAGACTGGAGACACGGTCCAGTAACGATGATTGAAGTGTATCGACGCGATCGAACAAAAAATCAAGCGTTTAGCTGCAAGGACGGCGAGCGGTGCGGATATTGGTTGGTTGAGTTGCCCAGCGTCAACCATAAAGGCGAGGAATGCGAATGGACGGCGATATTCTTTCACGGTGACAGGAAGGAAATGCAAGAGCCACGCTGGGGGCTTGAGGCGATTCGGTGTCACGCAACAAAAGTCAATTTGACGGAACTGATTAGAGCATTGGCTGAGTGGCCGGAGGCAACGCGGGCGGCGAACGAGGTAATTGAACGAAACAGCGAGGGAAGCATGAAATACGACAAGGATGCGGGCGATGGAATCCGCAAATCACTTCAATGCAGATTTGTTTGCGGCCGGTGTGATAACGACTTGTCGATTGCACACCATGAACGACCACTGGATTCGCATGGTGCCCACGAAGCCGGGATCAGGATCGTGATTCATCCATGCAAAGTGTGTGGACGCGAAGTCGAAAATATGCGGTCAGCGGTAAAGACTCTGCTTGGTGATGCGTAGCCGGATAACCGGTCCAGTAACGATATGAGCTATTCGAGACTAGAAGCGATCAGGAACGAGCTGGGCTACACCCAACGGCAGGTTGCTGCTGAGCTGGGTCGCACCCAAGGCTACGTGTCGAAGTTAGAGAGCAAGGAACTTGAGAAGCTCAAGCTAGGGGAAGTCCGAGCGTATCTGCAAGCAATGGGCCGGGACTTGTTTGTGTGGTTAGACGAGACCGGATCAGCCGTCCAGTAACACGGGGAGGAGCATGGAACCATTCGATTGGGTGTTAATCGCGTCGGGATACGTGAACACGAAGGTCTGCCCGTGGTGCTTCGGCAGTTGTCGAGATATTGAAATCGACGTGATCGACGAAACCCCGATCGCGGTCCCGGTAACCTGCAGGCGGTGTATCGGCGGTCGCGTCGATGATTTTTAAAGTGAGGTAAGCGATGGTTGCTCAATTGGGACAGCCTTTCGTTGGAAAGACGTGCTACGGGCACACCTACGAACTGAGGGTTCTTGAGTCCGGGTGGTGCCGACTGCAGTTGTCGAATGGCATGTGGGCGCAGATGCCAATCACCGGAGACATGTTCTCAGAAGACTTGGCGGATGAGCACATGTTCCATCCTGAATGGTCACACCAATACCTCGATGCGGCGTGGCTTGATATTTGTCAACAGGCGTGGAGACGAATGGAAAAGGCAATACTGAAACCGGATGGTACAAAAGGGTGAGTTGATGTTCTGGATGCGACGACAAAAACCAACGGCACCACCGAAGAGGCCGGTGTGTCCGAGTTGTAAGGTTCCGTTTTCTGATTGGTTTACGTGGTGCGTCGGTGGACCGCGATTCTGCTATCTGTGTTGGTTTCAACCAAAACGAGGGCGAGACCCGCATCTAATCATCGACAAGACGGATGGAGGGTGCCGAGTATGCCCAGAATGTCGTGGCCACAACAAGGCGTGCCGCGAGTGTCGAGGGCGGGGAATCTTACTAGATGGCGAGACCGGACGCCTAGTCCAGTAACGAGGGGAAAACATGGAACGCCTGCTGAAAGATGCACTACTAGCGGCAGATTACCTAGCGGATAACGATCAGCCCCAAGCAGCCGCAGCAATACGTCGAATCGTTGAAGAGATAACCAAGACGACTGAGTTTGAACAGCGGCTACGCAGGATGATGCTG
>CALBSZ010000077.1 GCA_937967665.1 uncultured Planctomycetaceae bacterium | reverse complement strand
ATAACGCTGGTCGCGCGCGGAGCAAAATGCGGTGCGACGGCACCGCCGAGCGCCGTGTCGCGTGCTAGCAGCGAGGACAGGGCCAGCGTCCCAAAGGACGCTCCGGTATGGGCCAGCCATTGACGCCGGTCGAGTCGATTCATGGTTTGCGTTGCCGAGTGGTTAATCAATCGATATAGGAAAATTCACTGAGGTTCATCAGCACGTGGCAGAAGTCGATCAGGGCCTGCTGATCCGCCTCGACGGGCGACAGGCCGCCGGCGGCGAGTCGTTTTGACTGTTCCGTCACGAAGCGAACCGCCTGATCGACACGCTGCGACGTGGGTGCGCGTCCCAGGGCGATCCAGAAAGCGCGTTCCACTTGCGCGTCCAAGTGGTCCCCCGCTTCGCCGGGCAACCGCCCTGCGAAGCGCGCCGCCTGATCGCGCATGAAGTCGTCGTTCAGCAAGACCAGGGACTGCGTCGGCACGAGGCTCCGCTGCCGCTGAGCACAGCTGTGGGTACTTGGTGGAGCGCCAAACATTTCCATCATCGGCAACTGCAATTGCCGCTTCACGTAAACATAGACGCTCCGCCGCCACTGCACGGGGCCATCCTTTTTGATCACCGGCCATTTGTTGCGCTGGCTGGCCACCAGCAGGTCGGGGCGAATGCGGGGCTTCACCCCGGGGCCACCCATCCGCAGATTCAGGTTTCCACCCACCGCCAGGAAGGCGTCGCGTAAGGGCTCCGCCTCAAGCCGGCGTTTATGCATGCGCCACAGGAGCCGATTCTCGGGATCGACCTGCTGGCCCGCGCCGCCGGCTTGCGATGACTGGCCATAGGTGGCCGAGGTGACGAGGATCTTGTGTACCCGTTTGAGTCCACCGGACTGCTGTAACTCCACGGCCAGCCAGTCCAGCAGTTCCGGATGCGAAGGCGGCTGTCCCAGCCGTCCAAAGTTGCTCGGCGTCGCCACCAGTCCCTGACCGAAATGGTATTGCCAGAGTCGATTTGCCATGACGCGCCAGGTCAACGGATGGTCGGCCGACGTCAGCCATGCGGCCAGGTCCAAGCGGGTCGGCGATTCCATTTCACTGCTGGCCAGGATGCGCGGCACGGCCGCGTCCACGAGAGGTCCTGGATTGGCGGCCGAGCCCCTCCACAAAAGCCGCGTCTCGCGGTGCGGCAGCCCGACATCGGTTCGCACCATTGCCGCCAGGGTCTTGTCGGGCTTGTGCGTCGCCGGCAACAGTTTGGGTTCAGCCGCATCGAAATCGGCAATGGCCAATCGCCTGGGCGACGTGCTGTCGAAGAACGCCAGGAACCGATAGTAGTCACGCTGCGAAAGCGGATCGAACTTGTGGTCGTGGCAGCGGGCGCAACCGAGCGTCAATCCCAGAAACACATTGCTGGTCGTGGCGATGACGTCGTCCAACTGGTCCAGGCGATACATTTCCTGGGCGAGTCCCTTGCCCATGTTGTCTTCGTTGCTCGGTCCGTTTCTGCCAAAGCCGGTGGCGATCCAGCTTTCCACGGTGGCTTCAGGAAGCAGGTCTCCTGCCACTTGCTCTTGCACGAAGGTCGCGTACGGCTTGTCACGATTCAGGCTGTTCACGACATAGTCGCGGTAGCGCCAGGCGTTCGGCCGGTCAAAGTCCTGATGAAATCCGCCACTATCGGCATAGCGTGCCAGGTCCAGCCAGTGCCGGCCCCAGCGTTCGCCGTAACGCGGCGAGGCCAGCAAGCGATCCACGACCGCGTCGTATGCCAAGGGAGAATCGTCCTGCTGGAAAGCGGTCACTTCCTCCGGCGCCGGTGGAAGTCCGATCAAGTCGAAGTAGACCCGCCGCAGCCAGGTCGCTTTGTCGGCTGCGGTGTTCGGCGACAAACCGGCGTCTTCCAGGCGCGCCAGTATGAATGTGTCTACCGGCGTCCGGACCCAGGCCTCGCGTTCGACGTCCGGCAGTGGGGGACGCACCATGGGTTGGAAGGCCCAATGATTTACGTCTTCCGGTGTCCAGGGCGGAGTACCCGCTTCGGGCGCAGGCGGCAGGCCGTCGATCCATTTCGCGAGCGTGGCCATTTCCGCCTCGGTCAGCTGGCTGTCGGGCGGCATGTGCGGTTCGGCGTCTTTGCTCAAAACCTGCATGAGCAAACTGGCGCGGGCGTGGCCGGGTGACAGGACGGCACCCGCTTTGGAACCGTTGAGCAGTTTCGGGACGGATGTCAGGTCGAGCCCCTTTTCGGGTTCATCAGCGCCGTGGCATTCCAGGCAATGCTTCGCGAAGATAGGCCGCACTTCGCTCGAGAAAGACGAGTCATCCGCCCTTGACGCGAACGCGGTGACGGACGCCACCCCGAACGCAGCAAATCGCAGTCCGTGGCTAAGAAACAGTTTTCGCATGAAATAACGCGCCAGTTAGGTCAAAGTCAACGGTCATTGTAATCGACGGAAGATTCCTTGCCCATCGAACCAGTGACGCCCGTAAGACGCCCCGGAGCAAAGGAGACCGAAGTCCCTGTTTATCGTCGCGGAGCCGCGAAAGGGGGACAGGCACCATCAATCCAATCGGGTTTCCGGGACGAACCAACAACGACGATGGAGCCAGTCCCCGTGTCGGTCCCGTCAAATTCGTGCTGTCGTATTGGAAAAAATAGCCGCGACGCGCGGAGCGTGGTCGAGCCCTCGTTCGGGTTCTCACCAGGACGCCGGCATCCGCCCGACCGCCTGCCGCCGGGTCACCTTGCCCAGTTGCGGCATTTCCTGGTACGGTACGGATGCGGAATCCGAACGTAGCGATGCCCTCTGTAACGGCGTTGGTCGGAGCCGGCGACTCTAACCCCTCCAAAGTAATGCTCAAGGTAAATCTGCCCGACGGAAGTACAAAAGAATATTCTCAACCGGTGACCCTGGCCAACGTCGCTGCCGACATCGGCCCGGGGCTCGCCAAAGCGGCCGTCGCGGCCGAGGTGGACGGCACGGTCGTAGGACTCGACTACAAGCTGCCCTGCCCCGGCGAAGTCTCCCTCAAGCTGTTCACCAAGAAAGATGCCGAAGCGTTGGGGGTCATGCGGCATTCCTGTGCCCACATCATGGCGCGCGCCGTGATGCGGCTGTTCGACGGCGTCCAGCTGGCTTTCGGTCCCACCGTGGAAGGCGGTTTCTACTACGACTTCGACCTCGAACACAATCTGTGCGACGACGATTTTCCGGCGATCGAAGCGGAAATGAAGAAGATCATCGCACTGGACGAACCTTTCGAACGCATCGAAGAAGGCCGCGATGAAGCCTTAAAAATCTGTCGTGACCTGGAACAAGCCTACAAGGTCGAGCACATCGAAGGCGGCCTCGCGGATCACGATACGGTTTCGTTCTATCGCCAAGGCGAATTCCTGGACCTCTGCCGCGGACCGCATGTGCCGAGTGCCGGCGCGATCGGCGCGTACAAGTTGTTGTCCGTCGCCGGCGCGTATTGGAAAGGGGACCAGTCGCGCAAGCAGCTGCAGCGGCTGTACGCCACGGCTTTCTTTTCGCAGGCCGACTTGAACGCGCACCTGGAACGGGTCGCGGAAGCCAAGAAACGCGACCATCGCGTGCTGGGAAAACAGTTGGAATTGTTCACGATCGATCCCAAGGTCGGCGCGGGATTGGTGCTGTGGCTGCCGCGGGGCGGCCGCGTCCGCGGACTGCTGGAAGATTTTGTCAAAGACGAACTCGAACGGCGCGGCTACGAACGCGTTTACACTCCGAACATTGGCAAGGTCGACCTGTACGAAACGTCCGGGCACTATCCCTATTATTTGGACAGCATGTTCACGCCGATGATGACGCGGGAGGAAGAACAATACTTGCTGAAGCCGATGAATTGCCCGCATCATGTCATGATCTACAAGAACCGGCCGCGGAGCTATCGCGAATTGCCGTTGCGGCTGGCGGAGTTTGGTACGGTCTATCGCTACGAAAAGTCGGGCGAGTTGTCCGGAATGACGCGTGTTCGCGGGTTTACTCAAGACGATGCTCATATCTTCTGCACGGAAGATCAGGTCGCCGACGAATTCAAAGGCTGTATCGAGATGACACAGTTTGTCCTCGATTGCCTTGGGCTGGAGAACTACCGCGTACGGCTCGGCTTTCGCGATCCGAAGAGCGACAAATACGTCGGCGGTACGGATCGCTGGCTGCGCGCGCAGGAGTCGCTGGAACAAGTGTGTCATGATCTGGGCATCCAGGCCACGCCCGAGCCGGGCGAAGCCGCCTTCTACGGTCCCAAGGCGGATTTCGTCGTCACCGATTGCATCGGTCGCGAATGGCAGCTGGGAACCGTGCAGTTGGACTATAACTTACCGAGCGCCGAACGCTTCGACCTGGAATACATCGGAGCCGATAATACGACTCATACGCCCGTGATGATTCATCGCGCGCCGCTGGGCTCGCTGGAACGGTTTATCGGCGTGCTGATCGAACACTTCGCCGGCGCGTTTCCTCTGTGGTTGGCCCCCGAACAGGTGCGTGTGCTGACGGTCAGCGAGAAGTCCGAAGAGTACGGCCAGCGGGTAGAGCGGCAGGTGAAAGACAGGGGTATTCGCGTCAGCGGCGATTATCGCAGCGAGAAACTGGGCGCCAAGATTCGCCAGGCCCAACTGGATTTGATTCCTTATATGTTCGTCGTGGGCCCGCGCGATGCCGAAAATGGCACGGTTTCGGTGCGCGATCGGATCGACGGCGATGTCGGCGCCATGAAGGTTGCCGAAGCCGTCGAAAAGCTTCAGCAGGAGGTGGCCGACCGCACGGTGCGGCGCACTTTCAGCGGCGATGCGGGACTGGGGGAACGGGGAGCGGATAATGAGTACTAGGGCTGTCTCAAGAAGCGAGTCGCCGTGATGGGTGGCCGGGGACGAGCGAAGCGAGCCCCCGGAATACGAAGTTCTGTGGGGTCGCTTCGCTCCACCACAGCCACCCTTTTCCGGTTTTAAAACAG
>CALBSZ010000076.1 GCA_937967665.1 uncultured Planctomycetaceae bacterium | reverse complement strand
AGTCTCGACCAAGTCCCCGGCAATCGCGATGAAATTGGGCTCCCTGGCTTTGATGACCTCCAGATTGCGGCGATAGCCTTCGGTTTGGTCGACCAGGTACGCCCGTTTCTTATCGCCAAAGGTCTCAGGCCAATCCGCCTTCTTTCCGGTCGACTCCGGTTCTGTTTCTGAATCAGCGTAGACAATGAATCGGACGGGCGCATCGGCTGCCGGCGTTGACCGGAATCGCCGGGTGTACTCTTTGTCTCCCTGGCTTACGGAATAGCTATATGACCGCCCCGGCTGCAGACCATTGACACGGAGGCGGTGTTGATACGGCACCTTGGGAGCTTTCCCGGCCGGCAACGCGCTCAGTTCCGTCGCGTGATAGGAAAGTCCTTCAGCTAAGACCGGTTCAGACATAGCTTCCACCACCTTGGAACCGTCATCAGCCAAGACGACCAACCGCCCCGGGACCGCGTTGTCCGTCAGCCAGAAGACAGTAATTCCGGTTGGCGATGGATTCTGTAGGTAAGGAAAGACAACCCAATCCGAGGAGCCGCCCTGGAGCAAAAGCAATACGGCTGAAATGGCCGCCGTCGCGGTCCCTAGCAACAATTCCTTCATCGACGCCACTCTCTTGAAATGCGAACGATTCCAACTAAGCGATCAGGCTACAAGTGGTCTTGTGACGGCAGTTGCCGCCAAAACTTGAGAACCAGTCTACCGTTGATTCGACGCGTTGTCACGCACAGCCGATGATACGGTCAATTGACTTCCTGACAGTGGTTGTCAAAACCATTGCCTTTCAAATTGCAGTTTCTACCGAAAGCGCACCGACTAACACCTTTGCGGGCCGCAGTAGAGTGGTCATCGCTAATCTAGCAAACGGACGCTGTACCGGGAGAATTGATACGTCACCAGAAAGTGAATGCCAACTTGCCCACGCTCAATCATCGGCCGTACCGCCACCAACCCGCTAGAACCGTGTCGCCGCGTTCGAACTGCGTAACCGTTCCTGGCCTAGATATTAACGAGTCGATTCCCGACGGTAGATATTTGACGACGGTATTATTCGACTAGAATCGATCATTGGCGCCATCTCCCAGAGTTGCTTCAGAAACGTCTGGTAGAAATCTCGGCGGTTCGTCGGCAGCCAATCGTCGGCAGAATCGCGACTGCTGCGCATACCTACTTTCGATACGCTCCAACGGCTTCGATCAGCAGAGGAAAGAAATACCTAACGACCATTAATCCAATGGGACCACAAACCTGGGCGGTTCAAGGCGACGATCGACACTTAGAAGAGTTTGCCTTTTTCTCTGACGCGTTTGCGAAGAATCTCACCTGTCACTGCTGCCATGTACCCGTCGGCGTGGAACGATTTCCTCTTCTTCCTCCGCAATAACGATCCGAGGATGAACCAAGTACAGAAGCCGACCGTCGATATTCCAATTCGACTTCCTTTCTGGAGACTGCGATGATAGTTTTTCGGAGTCAGCGGAAGCGCCTCTGGTGACGAATCGCAGTTGGTCGGAGACGTCAACAAGCAGGGGCTGGCCGTCTTCAAGAGTTTTCGTTACCACACCATCCAGAGGCTCCAGCGAACTTGCGGTGTCGACTTTGAACGACAAGCGGACATACTTGCGGTCAGCCGAGATGATGGGTTGAAGTTGCCAAAGGGCGTTTCGTAAGTCGTGTTCAACCGTTGGATAGGTTCCACTGTTGGCGTAGCTATGTGTGTTGGCGAAGAAACCGCCTCCGGCTGAAGCGACCAAGATTACGGGTTCGACGATGCCGTCTCCCCAATCGATTGTCCCTGACAAGTCATTCAGGTCGCCGCTGTAGGTGAAGCCGGCTCCAGCAAGCATCACTTCCTCGCCGGGATTGACGGATTGGTCATTGCCGGCTTCCACGGCGAGTGCCGCGATGAGCGTGATCTGTGTGTCCGCAGCCAGTGGGGCCGCCTCAGCTCACCGTCGAGGACATCGGTGATGATCACCTGTTGTGCCGGCGCAGTGGCTGAGGGCTGGTTTTCGAAACGGACGGTGTAACTGAGTGAGTCGTCCGATTGAATGTAGCCAGCCTCGCTGAAACCGGTGGGAGCGATTTTGTCGTTGGGGTCTATAGACCTAGCGATACCACTTAGCGCCAAATATGCATTCCCAAATGGCATTACAAAATACTGTTGGTAGTAGTAAATGTATGGATCGAATACTCGATTTTCCTCGATCCACTCGATCGCATCCGGCCAGTATTCTAGTACGATTTCTGCTATTGGCCCCCATCTTCTACCATTCTCTAAGAACTCTTCAATGAGTGGCGGTATTGAAAACTGTACAAATTCAATCAAATCGTCAAGCTGAACACTGATGTCAATCTTTTCAGTGTCCACAGTCCAATGGTAGACATTATTGTTCGATTCCGTGCATTCGCGCCTGATTTTAATCTGTGGCGGTCTGCGTGGTTGCCCCGGCGTCTGCTTCATGAACTCGCCAACGTCAAGTTTCACTTTGATAGGATAATGCGAGCAATTTCTGTAACCATTGGGGAAGGAACCGCTATCTCCATCTGCATGAGTGAAGATAATGCGGCAAACGCTGTGATGTACTGCGTCTCGGGAGGCGACGGGTGCATCTATCGAAAGCGATTGTCGGATGACGAGCCTTTCCAGAAGCTCTGCCCAGGACGAGTTGGAATCATCAAGTTGGTCGACGCCGCTTCTGAGAAACGCATTTTTGCAATCTCAACGGAGAACGGCCGCCCACATGTCGTGAACCTGGACGAGCGTGGATACGCGAACTCTGGATTTGCACCATGCGGCGAGGGAACCGCCAGAACAATTAGCGTTGCCACGACGTCAAAGGGTAGCACAATTCTGACGGCAGTTTCCGGCGGCGATTCTCAAGTTTACGCGATGCAGTTCGATAACGGAAATCCGGCGTCTCCCTTCTACCGGCTTGGTGCCGGTCCTGCGCCTGCTCTGGCAAACAACTCGCCATGCCAAGACGCAAAGCTCAGCGCAGCAGTGCAATGCACGTTTGCGGTAGTCGGGTGCAGTTCCATCCCAACAGGACTTGGATTCGCTTCGTGTGTGTTTGGGGGTTACGGTTGTCTCAAGAGCATCCACGAGGCATCAAGGGCTTGTAACGGCGATGCAGGTTGCCGTCGAGACTGCAGCGTACGTTGCGAATCCTCCGGATGTGGACGGGACTTTGGATGTGGACGGGACTTTGGTGGGTCGTGCGAACGCTCCGAGTGCATTGGGCACTGAGTTTGGCAGGCGGTTCGGCGCAGGTTGCCGTCGTCGGTTGTCATGTGGCGTGGCTTCGACGCGGCAATCTGTTCCGATTTGAGCTGTCCATAGTCGAAGTCCCGCTGCAGAGGCTCACATGGACTCCAGCGACGTCGAAACGTCTACAGCAGTCACTCTACACTTCGTCGCGCGGCAAGCGTTACAGCGAGGTTCGGCAACAGTTGTCTGGTGAGGTCGAATCATGACGTGTCCAAGACCGACGGAACTATGACAACTACGGCCCAATTGGAAGTCAGAGAGTCGCTGGTTTGCTCTATGGTCGATCAGCGGCAGCAACGGACACGTCGTTGATTACGAAAACCTGCTCAACCCTTTCGATGAACAAACGATTGACCTACTGGCATGTGCTGGCGCACAGGATCGATTGATCGTCATCATCGTCGATTCCTTCTCCAGCAATGTCCTTAAAGTTCTTAAGCTCGAGAACAATTTCAACCTGGGCGGTATGGCAATTAGTCTCGCCGACGCCGCAAACCGAATGGAGCCTGCGAACTTCGCGGCAACTCAAGACGCGCTGAGATGCGAGTTATCACTCGACGACCCAAAGAACGCCTGTTGGTAACATGCCCGGCGTCGTTAGGGGTTTGGTCCAATTTCCGGTGGCAGTCTTCCGATTCACCACTCGCTACGATAAGCGCCAACGGCGAAAGCAGAAAATCAAAGTGTCAAATTGATACTTTGATCGGCTTGACATTCCGAATACGAGGGGCGGGCCGCTTCGGGCGACATCCCCACAAACGCAACCCGAAACCACACACGGCGACAGCAGAACTGCCTAGTTTAACAATGATTTTAGCCGTAGTTTTGAGGGGCATATTCGATGGGAGTCCCGCCGCCCCCCCACCCGGTCTGGTTCGGATCTCGGCGATCGTCGATTCACCAGGGCCGGTTGCAGCGGGGGCAGACGGTCTCATCACCCCGCATCTCATCCATTACGGCTCGCATCTCATCAATGGCCATTCGCTCACGCCTTAATACGCTGGCTTCATCATCAGCCGCGCCTGTGGCCTTAGCCGCCACGTCCACGAACTTAGCGTATGAACGAATGCTGGTTTCTAACCACCCCAGAGCGGACCAGGAAGGAGCCGGGTGAAGCGCCGCCGCCAGATCGACACGCGTCGCCGTCCCCGTCCGCTCCTCCACAATCGGAAGCCTGTTCGCCTGCACCCACCCGATTTCCGCGGAGAGCGAGGCATTCGCCCGCAGGTCGGGCCACGCCTCCGGAATGGCCGCAAGCCCCTGAATTGGCCCATCGTCGGGCTTCGAAGAATGAGAAGATTTCTCACCAGCTACTACCGCAGTAAAATGAGAAGTTTTCTCATCTGTGGACATGCTTGTCTGTTTCTTCAGCGGCGGATACATGCGGTCTAATTCGCCGTAAACCCATTGCTGCCTTTCTCTTTTGTCGGGGAACTGACCCTTGGCGAGCTTCATCATCTCGTCGCGTTCAAGTTCGATTTGCCCGTACCACCTGCCTTCCCGCTGAAGCCGCTGCGTCACGGTCAGCGGATCAACCTCGCGCGTGTGAGCCGTGAAATCATCAGGGGACTGCGCCGCCCGCCCAACTTGATCCGCCGTACCTGATCCGTCCATGACTCACCCTCCACGTCTGTGCCCAAACTGCGGGCTCTTCGCTTGGCCGCATCGCACTATTTTACGACGAGCTA
>CALBSZ010000075.1 GCA_937967665.1 uncultured Planctomycetaceae bacterium | reverse complement strand
CTTCTTGTACGGGCCCTCCAACTCCTTGCGGAGTTTCTCTTCGCGCCTCCGCCGTCGCTCGATGCCGTGGATGACGATTACACGGCATCTAACCCAACGGACGAAGACTCGATATTGAACATCGCAGCCCCGGGTGTGCTGGCCAACGATTCGGTCCCTGCCGGCGCCAATCTCGTTTCGTTTGACGCAGTGACCGCCGCTGGAGCGGCCGTTGCGCTGAATGCGAGCACCGGCGCCTTCACGTACGATCCGATCGACCCCAATCCCGGCTCGGGAGGGTTCTCGAACAACAGCGGCCAGAACTGGGCCAACGTCTGGACGACATCCGATCCGGGTGTGAACTACGACACCACGAAGGACTTTACCAACGGGACCGTCGATAGAACCCACGCCGGACATGCCGAAGTGCAAGGAACAGTCGACATCTCCGGATTCAAAGCGGGAACCGTTTACTTTCCCCACGGAACCTTCGTCAATGCTTGGAATATTGACGTGGTAATGAGTGGACCTGGACAACCAGACTTGACGGCAAACGTCGGACAAGGAAACGGCCCGGGGACGAATTTTGGGTGGATTACCAGCTTCCACTTCTCCAATGCTGCACTCTACGACACACTTACTTACACCTACACGAACGGGGACCTGGATGGTTCACGTGCCCGTTTCATGGGAGTTATTTTTGACAGCGACGAAGTGTTGACGGACACCGCGACACTTGCGGTAACGATCACGGGAGTCAACGATCCGCTGACGGCCAATGACGACGCGAACGAGATCACGGAACTGGCGGGACCGGAGAATGCGTCGAGCTTTGTTACCGGCAACGTGATTGGCCCCGCGTTCGGACCGGCGGGACAGGCGAACGGTTTGTCCGCGGGCGATGTGGCGGATTCGGATATCGATACCAACGATGTCCTGGCCGTGCAAAACCCAGGGACCCTTGTCGGCACCTACGGGACCGCGGTCGTCGAGGCCGACGGCGATTACACCTATACACTCGGCGCCACCCCCGCCCAGGAAACGGCCCTGTCGGGTGTGAATTCCGGCACGGACGTGACGGACACGTTTAACCTGACCATCACCGACTCAAATGGCGGGACGGATTCTTCGGAACTCGTGATCACCATTCACGGCACTACGGACAACGCGGCACCCACCGGCAGCGGTGTTCCGGCCGACATCGTCGTGGCGCAGAACGTCGCCAGCAATGTCGACCTGAGCGCCCTCACGGTGGCGACGGCGACGATATCGTCAGCGGCGAAGACGGCAACGACATCGTCCGCGGCGGCGCGGGGGCCGACCGCCTGTTCGGTCGCCAGGGTCGCGATATCGTGGTGGGCGATACCGGCGCGGACGCGCTGCAAGGCAACGACGGAAACGACCTGATGGTCGGCGGCACGGCAGTGGCGGACCTGGAACCGGTCCGCACGAATTGGGTCGCTCAGGACTTCGACACCGCATCGGCGCTCGTGCCGCCGCTGCTCAACGCCGCGGGAGACGGCGCCGCCGATGGACTAAACGGCCACACCGGTCGCGACTTGTTCTTCATGGAAGGACGCGACAACTTTATCATCCGCGGCGACGACGTCTTCATTGCCGTGTAGGCCATCGAAGCATCGTTGCACTGTGCCCGCGAAGCTTCGGTACTGCAGGCATTCGATGACCCGTAACCCGTTCATGGTTGGTGCGAATTTGGAAACCGCTCTGTCTCATGACAAGTCTTGGCCATTAGTGGCATGTCGCAACGTTCTAGAATCCAGTTTTCCAGCTGTTTTGGTGCTAAAACAGCTTGAATAGCCAGTAGCCGTCTGATATTTTGAAGAACTGATCGAAAGACGACGATTCACGCTTACTCTCGCAGCCCTTCGAAAGCACCAGCGTCGTCTTCAGCTGGCGAGTGCCTATCTGTGTCAGCTGACGTGTGAAGTATCGACCTGCATTCGACGAGTCATCTCAGCCTCCGTCAGGACAGAAACATGAACTACTACCCTCGTCGCCGTCGTTCCGTTCAACCACGCTTCCGTCGTTCCACGGATCGACTGCTGCAACTGGAAGCCATGGAGCAGCGTCGGTTACTGGCACTACTCATCGATTTCGGTGCCACGGACGATGCTCCACTGCAAGCGGGCTATGAAGGGTTTTCGCTGGTGGCGAACGCGCCAGCGGCGACGATGCGTACGTACACCAGCACGTTGGCAAGTGACGGCGATGTGGACATCACGGTCGCGGGCGCGACCCATGCGCGGGACTACGCAGCGATTACCTCCGGTCCCTTCGTCGGGTTAAGCGACTTATTGTCGGATTCGGCACTCCGCAATGCGAACGGCACCATGTCGATAACCTTGGCCGATCTGAACGATGGCACGTATGAAATCACAACCTATCATCACGGCACTCAATTCGGCGGCGGGAACTTCATCTTGGAGTTTAACGATGGGAACAATACGGACGTCAACAACCCAACCGGGGTCGCTAACGTCACGAGCACCAGCGGCACGGCTCCGGGCTCGATCACGACGCAGTCGTTTCAGTTCGAGGTCGTGGGTGGTTCTGATGTCATTCTTTACATGACGGGCGGCACGGGAGGAAATCACGCTCAACTGAACGGCTTCGACCTGCAGCCGGTATTGAATGTGGATTTTGGACAGGATGCGAATGGCGATGACCCGTTGCAAACCAATTTTGCGGGGTTCAATCGTACGGGAAATGGTTCTGCGGCCAAGACGCAGACCTTCAATTCTGGTCTCGGGTCTGCGGGTACCGTGGACGTCACGATTACCAATCCGACTCACTACCGCGACTATGCCGCAATCACCAGCGGTGCCTTCGTGGGTCAGAGCAACCTGCTCAGTGATCATGTCCTGCGGAACGCCGACGGCACGATGACGTTGACCCTGACGGATCTAAGCCCGGGTTCTTACGAGATCCTTAGCTATCATCATAATACTCAGAACCTGGGCGGGGGGATATTTGATGTCACGGTGACGGATGCGCGAGGTACTAACCAAAGTGTTCATACAGGTGTTGTGACTTCCAATAGTTCAGGTGGCGCGTCGCCGAGTTCGATCACCACGCTGACGACGACTTTCCAGTCTGACAGTTCGATCAATGGCGGCAATGTTGATCTCAACGGATCCCACGCTGACACTGGTCGACCCGGCCGATGACACCGGCCGCGTCGGTCCGAACCGCACTCTGACTGCGACCTTTGATGAACCCATCGCGCTCGGCACCGGGAACATTACTCTCAGAAACCTGACCGACTCGGTGGATACCACGATCGACGTCGCCAGTCACGGCGGCCAGTTATCGATCGACGGTCGGGAATTGACCATTAATCCCGCAGCGAACCTGGAACCTGCGAAGGAGTACGCTATTCTCGTGGACTCGACGGCCATCGAGGACAAGGCGGGCAACCTGTTTGCCGGAATCTCGGACAATACGACATGGAACATCATCACGTCGGCGTTGAACGTGGACTTGGGCCGCAGCGTGGTCAGCGGCCCGACGCAACCGGGTTTTGAACCGTTTGAGTTCGACGACGCTGCCACGCATTTCCTTTCCTACTCCAGTCCGCTGGCCAGTGACGGTACGATCGATGTAATGATTGCAGGCAATACACACTACCGCGACTATAACGTGATCACCGGTGGCGCGTTTACCGGGCAAAGTGATCTACTCAGCGATCTGGTGCTGCGCAATTCCAACGGTACGCTGACGATGACTTTGAGTGATCTGAGTGCGGGGAATTATCAAATAACCACCTACCACCACAACACGCAATTCGGGGGCGAGTCGATAACCTTGGATTTGACCGACGCGGTGGTCACCGATCAGCAGGTGTTTTCCGGTAATGTTTCCGCAGGCGCGTCACCCGCTGCGATCACGAGTGCCACTTTCACGTTCGTTTCGGACGGCTCGGACGTGATCGTTGAAATGAATGGCGGCTCAGCAGGACAGCACGCTTCGTTGAACGGTTTTGAGCTCTTTATCAACGCCCCGCCGACGTTGACCTCGTTTGCCGGACCTGTCGACACAACGCTACAAAATACGCAGGCTGAGATCACAGTGCCTGAACTTGCCGCGCAGGGGGACGAAGCCGATGCGGACGGCACCGTGGACGCCTTTGTCGTGCAGGCGGTGAGCAGCGGTGCGCTGCGCATCGGTACGACGGCTGGTCCCGCGACTCCCTTCATTGCCGGCGTCAATGACACCGTCGATGCGACGACCCACGCCTATTGGACGCCGGCTCCCGGCGCTTTCGGTGCCGGCGTGAATGCCTTCACCGTGGTGGCGCAAGACAACCTCGAGGCGGAATCGACCCCTGCGGTGCAGGTCACCGTGGAGGTGACGCCGGCGCCGATCGATGCCGTCGACGACCCGGATGCGGCCATCGCACTTAACATCGACTTCGGGCAGGACAACAACGGCGACGATCCGTTGCAGCCCGGTTTTCAAGGGTTCAATCGTTTTGGGAACGGTTCGCAAACGCACTCCCAGCGGTACAACAGTTTCCGGGGAACAGCCGGTTCGGTCGACGTGACGGTCACCAATCCGACGCACTACCGGGATTATGCCACGATTACCAGCGGCGGTTTTGCGGGGCAAAGTAATTTGCTCAGCGACCATGTCCTGCGCAACAGCAACGGCACCATGACGGTGACCTTGACCGATTTGACACCGGGCACGTATGAACTGCTGACCTACCATCACAACACGCAGAACCTGGGCGGTGGGATTTTTGACGTCGCCGTGACCGATGGCTGGGGCACCGACCGCAGCGTCCATACTGGCATCGTGACGTCACAAAGCTCAGCCGGGGCATCCCCGGCCTCGATCACCACGCTGACGACCAGGTTGCAGGTGGATAGCGGGATCAACGGCGGCGACGTGGACCTGAAATTCACGCATACGGGCGGCAACCAGATGAACCTCAATGGTTTCGAGTTGCACCCGATAACCGTTACCGACGAAGACACGCCTCTCTCCGTTGCCGCTCCGGGGGTCGTAGGCAATGACAGCGGCGGAAATGTGGTCATCTCAAGCTTCGACGCGACGAGCGCTCATGGCGCCGCGGTCAGCGTCGCTGCCGACGGCAGCTTTACTTACGATCCCACCGGATCGGTTGCGCTGCAGGCGCTGAACTCGGGCCAGATGGTAACCGATACGTTTACTTATGCGATCGCCAACGTCCTTGCGTCGTTCGATGTGAATCTTGGAGTCAGTCCAAACCAGGCGGGTTTTGAAAGCCTTTCCAACACCGGTACCGGCACGCAGAACGGGATCACGTTGACTTCCTCCGGCGGCATGGACGAATATCGGGATCGCGGGAACAGCGGTGTGCTGGCCGGCCATCCTGAAGCCGCACTGCTGCAGGATTTTGGTTTCGAAAACGACGGCTCGAACCCCAAGAATATTACGTTCGATGTGACGGGGCTGAGCCCGGACACCGACTACCAGGTCACAATCTTTTCTTACGATCGCACGGCGAACAACGGCGTAACCAGCGACTGGTACGAAAACGCCGTTTCCGGGGCTCCCCTGTTCACGCACACCAATGTTACCGCGGATCCCGACAGTGCCGACTTCACGCTGAACCTCACGTCCGATGGCACGGGCGCCATCCGTATCGTCGGCGCGTCCAATGATTTGGTGATCTTTAACGGCCTGACCGTGGCGCAAGCCGACACGGCGACGGTGAGCATTCAGGTGGACGGCGTCGATGACTTTAAGGCAAATGACGACGACTATACGGCAACCAATCCAACGGATGAAGCGACGCCAGTGACCATCGCGGCTCCCGGCGTCTTGGGTAACGACGTGGGGTCAAGCCTGTTTCTCGCAGGCTTCGACGCCACCAGCACGCAAGGCGCCGCGGTCAACGTCGCTGCCGACGGCAGCTTTACCTACGACCCCACTGGATCATCCACGCTGCAGGCGCTGAATTCAGGCCAGATGGTGACCGACACGTTTACCTACACGATTGCCAGCCTGGTGGCTTCTTTTGATGTGAATAGCGGGGGCAGTCCCAATCAGGCGGGTTTTGAAAGTCTCGTCAGCACGGGTACCGGTACGCAGAACGGAATCACGTTGACTTCCTCCGCCGGCATGGACGAATACCGGGACCGTGGAAATGGCGGTGTATTGGGAAGCCATGCCGAGGCTGCACTGCTGCAGGATTTCGGCTTCGAGAATGACGGCTCGAACCCCAAGACCATCGCCTTCGATCTGACGGGGCTGAGCCCCAACACGGACTACCTGGTCACAATCTTTTCTTACGATCGCACGGCGAATAACGGCGTGACCAGCGACTGGTACGAAAACACCGCTACCGGGGCTCCGCTGTTCACACACACGAATGTAACCGCAGATCCCGATAGCGCTGATTTCGCACTGAATCTCACGTCCGATGGCTCGGGTGCCATCCGCATCGTCGGCGCCTCCGACGACCTGGTAATCTTTAACGGTCTGACCGTGGCTCAGGCCGACTCGGCGACGGTCAGTATACAGGTCAACGGCCTCGACTCGTTCGCGGCGCAGGATGACGACTATCGCACCACGAATCCAACTGATGAAGATTCGCCACTGACGATTGCCGGCCCCACCGCGGCGACGATCACCATGGGTGGCGATCCGACTCCGACCAACCTGCCCGCGGGTGTCATCAATTTGAAGGACGCCGTGGCCTCGAACACCTTTACCTGGACCAACCCAGGCGGCGCCGGATTCGACATCCGACTCACCGCCGACGATCTTACCAGCAACACCCATGCGATTGTCGATAACAACGGCGCCAACAATGTGACGCTGGAGTTCTTCGCGACAGGCACGAACAACCCGGTTGACGTGCAAGGTCTCCATCTGACCCTGGGCGACGTGGATCCTTCCGCGGTCGTGACCGCCGAAGTCTCCGGGTTGAGCGTCACCGACGCGTCCGGCGTCTCGACGGAACTGGCGACAGACGATACGAGCTTGTTCACGTTGCCGGCGGGGTTGACTCCGGTTGATACCAACAGCAACGGCGTCAAGGACGGCTTGAAGAGTTCCGCAGGCGTTGGCGGTCAGAATTTTAATCCCGCGAATACGCTATTGATGACGCTAGGTAACACGCGTCTTCACAAACTTTCGTTCACGGTCAATAACGAATTTGTCGTGCTTGGAAACACGGACGTATCCGCCATCACGCTGCTGTCGGGCGTCCTGGCCAACGACAGTCCGGCAGGCGTGGACGTGATCTCGTTTGACAGCACCAGTGCTGCGGGAGCGGCCGTGTCCGTGAATACGAATGGCGGCTTCACGTATGATCCGAATGGCCAGTTCGAATTCCTGGACAATGGCCAATCTGCCGACGACAGTTTCACCTACACGATCAGCAACTACCGGTCCATCGTTCAGGCCGACAATCCCGTGGTCTACTGGCGCATGGACGCCGCCAGCGGATCGGTCGAATCGAATCTGGGTTCGCTGGGCAGCGCCGCGGATGGCTCGTATGTCGGCAGCGTAACCCTCGGGGCGGAAGGCGTGTTCGGTCCGGCGACGATTGCCAAGGCGATCGAACTGGACGCGGGGACGGACGCCGATCATCTACTCAGCTCCGGCACTCCCTCGTCGCCGGCCATTCCGGCCAGCGTGTTTGCCGACAATGCGTATACGATTGAATTGTGGTTCAATACCGACGTGACCGCCTTGCAGGATCTGGCGGCCTTTGCCGGAGCGAGCGGAAACTTCGGCGTGCTCCTGGAATTGGAGGCGGATGGTGGTATTCGCTTCCTGCAACGTCAAAGCGGCGACGCCAATGTGTTTGCCGCTGCCGGAACTTACACTCCAGGTACGTGGCATCACCTGGCGGGCGTGATGGACAATGGCACGATGACGCTGTATCTGGACGGCGCCAGTGTCGGCACGGCGACCAAGAGCGAGGCGGTTAATTTCGACACCAACCTGACAGTCGGCCAGCTACTGCCGAATAACACGGCGCGGCAGTTCGATGGCCGGATCGACGAACTGGCCGTGTACGGGACCGCGCTCAGCCAGACCGACATCCAGGCGCGTATTGACTCCGCAGCGTTACTCCAGACAGCCAGCGTCAACGTTCGGGTTCAAGGCATCGACGATCTGCAAGCCGCGGACGATGACTACACCACCAGCAACCCGACCGACGAAGATACGCCCTTGACCATTCCGCCGAGCGGGGTTCTGGCCAACGACATTCCGGACGGTGCCGAAATCATTTCCTTCGACGCGACCACGGGAAAAGGCGCGGCCGTTGCGGTCAATCCTGACGGCGGTTTCACCTATGATCCAAACGGCCAGTTTGAGTCCCTGGCGGTAGGAGAATCCGCAACGGATACCTTTACCTACTCCATCAACCACTACGCCTCCATCGTTCAAGCCGACAATCCGCTGGTCTACTGGCGAATGGACGCCGCCTCCGGTTCCACCGAATCCAACCTGGGGAGTTTGGGCGCGGCAGCGGATGGTTCCTACGTGGGCAGCGTGAACCTGGGTGCCGACGGTTTGTTCGGGCCGAGTCCGTTTGCGACGGCCGTCGAGTTGGATGCGGGCGGGGACACCGATCATGTCATCAGCGCGGGCACTCCCTCGTCCCCGGCCATTCCGGCCAGCGTGTTCGCCGACAATTCTTATACGATTGAGTTGTGGTTCAATACCGACGTGACCGCCTTGCAGGATCTGGTTGCCTTTGCCGGACCGAGCGGTAATTTCGGAGTGCTCTTGGAATTGGAAGCGGATGGCGGCATTCGCTTCCTGCAGCGCCAAAGTGGCGATGCCAATGTGTTTGCCGCTGCCGGTACCTACACACCAGGCACGTGGCATCATCTGGCGGGCGTGATGGACAATGGCACGATGACGCTGTATCTGGACGGCGCCAGCGTCGGCACGACAACCAAGAGCGAAGCGGTTAATTTCCACACCAACCTGACAGTTGGCCAGTTGCTTCCGAATAACACGGCGCGGCAGTTCGATGGCCGGATCGACGAACTGGCTTTATACGGGACCGCGCTCAGTCCGGGCGAGATCCTGACTCGTGTCGCGGCGGGAGCCAAGCTGCAGACGGCCACTGTCAACATGGCGATTACGGGTGTTAACGACGCCCCTACGATCTCGACGCCAACAGATGACACGGGTAGCGTGACCGAAGACGCAAGTTCCCCCAACCTTTCCGACTCGGGAACGATTACGTTCGATGACGTGGACCTTACCGATACCCACACGACGGCAGTTGCCCCCGCTGCAGGGAATAGCTTGGGCGGGACGCTGACCATGGGAACCGTCAACGAAAGTCCGACGCTGTCCGAGGGAACGGTCGATTGGACTTACGAGGTCGCCAACAGTGCGACGCAATCCCTCGCTGACGGCCAGATGGTGATGGAGACCTTTACCGTTACCATCGACGACGGCAACGGCGGCATGGTGGACCAGGATGTCACAATTACCATCACCGGCGTCAATGATGCGCCGTCAGCGGTAACCGACGGCGATAATGCCACGAATACGATT
>CALBSZ010000074.1 GCA_937967665.1 uncultured Planctomycetaceae bacterium | reverse complement strand
TACCTTGATTGAAGGGCAGAGACGCGAACTTGGTCCGACAACGCGGGTTTGATTCGGGGCACATCGTGTAAGCCCCAGCCGCAGGCGCCGACGGACGAACGAGCCGGCGCCTGCGGCTAAGGGTTAAACAGGACTACGGCAACGAACGAGCCGGCGCCTGCGGCTAAGGGTTAAACAGGACTACGGCAATATAGAATACGCCACAACAGAAATGACGTCACAATGGAAATCAGGGGTAGCGATTGACATGTTCACACCAGCCAATCAGCAGTTGAATCGCCGGCAGGCGCTGGCAAACTCGGCCTGCGGGTTCGGGATGCTCGCGGCTTCCGGTCTGGCCGCGCAGGCGGCGGAGACGGAGGCGGCGCGCGCGAACCCGCTTGCCGCCAGGCCGCCCCATCATCCGCCGAAGGCTAAGCGAGTCATTTTCCTGTTCATGCAGGGCGGTGTCAGCCATGTCGATTCGTTCGATTACAAGCCGCTGCTGGAAAAGCGGAACGGCGAAAAACTCCCTTTCGACGACGCCAGGACTCTAGCCAATTCGGGCAAGCGAGGCGTTTCGAAAAAGGTCATGAAGTCACTGTGGAAGTACGCGCAGCATGGCGAAAGCGGGCATTGGGCGTCCGAGTTGTTTCCCGAAATGGCGAAGCAGGTGGATGACTTTTGCTTCTTGCATTCCATGCACACCGAAGGCGTGGCCCACGGACCAGCAACGCTCTTCCTGCACTGTGGGGCGACGAATCTGATCCGGCCGTCAATGGGATCTTGGATTACCTACGGCTTGGGTACCGAGAACGACAGCCTGCCCGGTTTCGTTTCGATCAGTCCGTCCGCCGGAAACGGCGGTCCCCGGAACTACGGCAACGCATTCTTGCCGGCCTACTATCAGGGCACCTCGCTCGGACGCGCCGGCCGTCCCGCGAAGGATGCGCGAATTCGCGACCTGATCAATCCGAGCCGGTCCCGCGAACAACAAAAGCAGCAGTTCGATTTGATTAGGGCGCTCAACGCCGAACAGTACGCGGCGCGAGGCGGAGATTCGGAATTCGATGCGGTCATTAGCTCGTACGAACTGGCGTGGCGCATGCAAGGCGCCGCACCCGACGTGCTTGACTTGTCGAAGGAATCGCCAGAGACGTTGCAGCTTTACGGGATTGGCGAATCGAAAACCGACAACTTCGGACGCCAGTGCCTGATGGCGCGGCGGATGAGCGAGGCTGGCGTGCGGTATATTCAAGTCACCTACGGAGATAACGGCGCCAATCCCGCTTGGGACCAGCATGGGAATATGCCCAAGCACAAGGACCACGCGCTCGCCGTCGACCGCCCGATTGCCGGACTGATGGAGGACTTGAAACGCCGCGGTCTGCTGGAAGACACGATCGTCTGGTGGGGCGGAGAGTTCGGCCGCACTCCCTACGCGCAAGGAAGCGATGGCCGCGATCATAACCCCGGCGGATTCACGGTTTGGTTGGCCGGCGGCGGAGTGAAACCAGGGTTCTCGTTCGGCGAGACCGACGAATTCGGTCACCAGGCGGTCCAGAACAAGGTGCATATGCACGACCTCCACGCCACGATCCTGCATTTGCTGGGCCTGGACCACGAGCGACTGACTTATCGATATGCGGGCCGAGATTTCCGGCTCACCGACGTCCACGGCAAGGTCGTCCACGACATCATCGCGTAACTCGAGCAATGAATCGGACGATCAGGCAATAGGCAACGATGGAGATACGAGCACCACAATTCGCGGCGATCCTGGCTGTCTTACTTCTTGCCGGCGTGCTGCACGTCAATGGTCTTCAAGGGCTGGGAAACTCCGCGGCGGCGGACGAGCCGGTGGCGGTTGCCGAGGCCGAGCCAGATGCGGAGGAGCGTACGGCATTCGCGGCGGGACTGCCGGGGTATCGCGAAGGCGTCCAGCCGTTTTTCGCAACGTATTGCGTCCAATGCCACGGACCCGACAAGAGCAAAGGGGAACTCACAGTCCATGCGCTGAACGGCGACCTGTCGCTCGGGAAGGAACCGGATACGTGGGACGCAATCCTGCAGATGCTCGAATTTGGCGAGATGCCGCCGATCGACGCGCCGCAGCCCCAGCCCGCGGAAGTCAAAGCCGTCATTCAGTGGATCGAAACGGGAATGCGCGAATTCGTGCAGCAGGCCCGTGCGGTCGAGGCGACGCCCAGGACCCGCCGGCTGACCAACGTCGAATACGAAAATACGCTCAGTGAATTGCTCGGCTTCGAGTTCAACGTGATTGACGACCTGTCTGAGGACCCGGAGCACCACTATCGATTCAACAACACGGCCGAGCTGATGCGGATCGGCCCCGAACAACTGGACCGGTATCTGGAAATCGCGCGGAAAGCCATGCGAGCTGCGATTGTGGATCCCGAACAGCCGGAACCCTACCAGATGCGTCAAGAGTGGTTGCCGCTAGGGACGGACAGAGGACTGGGAAAGGACGAAATCACCGCATTTTCCCGCAAGCAGATCGCCGTCAGTGGTTTCCCGAAGAACGGCGAGTTCCGGATCCGCATGTCGGCGTCGGCGCTCCTGCCCCCCGGCTACGATGAAGTGACCGTGCAATTGAACATGGGCGAATTCCAGGGCGGTGACCACAACGAGAAATCGTCGAACAACAGCGCCACGTTCCAACTCAGCAACAGCCCCGATGAACCGATGGTCTTGGAGTTCCGCGGCAGGATCGAAAACCATCCCTGCAGTACCGAACGTGTCGGAAAGGGAGCCAATAAGGGTCAGCTTGTCGACAAGATGACCCTGCGAATCGATGTGATCTACGACGATGGCACGCTCAACGACGGTGGCCATTACGCCTTCGTCCGCCAGATGTCGATGCCGCGCGCGGTGGTCAACTGGTTGGAATTCGAGGCGCCCGCCGCCGACGTTTGGCCGCCGAAGCACCATACCGACATCCTCTTCGAATCGCCGCTGCGGGAGAGCGACGAACAGGGTTACGTCCGAGCGGTGCTGCAGCGGTTCATGTCACGCGCTTACCGCCGGCCCGCTATCGCTCAAGAAGTCGATCGTTTTGTCGACATCTACCACCTGGTCCGGCCGAGTGTCGAGAGCTTTGAAGAGGCGATGCGCGAGACGCTGGCCATGGTACTGGTCGCCCCCAGGTTCCTCTACCATACCGAGTCGGATGCCGCAACGGACGAACACTACGCGATGGCATCGCGTCTCTCGTATTTCCTCTGGGCGAGCATGCCCGATCAGGAACTGTTCGACCTGGCGGCAGAACGGAAACTCGGCGACCCCGACGTGATCGAACAGCAGGCCCTGCGGATGCTCGAAGACGAACGGGCGATGCAGTTTGTCGAGGACTTCACACAGCAGTGGCTGAGTATCGAGAAGATGCTGACTGTCCCGATCAATACTCAACTATATCCGAGGTTTCTCTACCGGGTCCCCATCGGCGAGACGGCGGGAACTGAGATGCCCTACCGCCCGTCGACCCGGGACTACATGATGCAGGAGACCGTCGGCTTTGTCGGCGAGATGATTCGGCGCAATGCCAGCGTGCTGAGTGTCGTCGATTCGGACTTCGCTTACCTCAACGAACGGCTCGCGATTCACTACGGAGTCGACGGCGTCAAAGGCATGCAGCTGCGCCCGGTGCCGATCAAGCCCGAGCACAACCTGGGCGGCCTGCTCACGCACGGCTCGGTACTCATCGGCAACGGCACGGGCACGGCCCCGCACCCGATTTATCGCGCCGTCTGGCTTCGCGAAGCCATTCTGGGCGATAACGTCCCGGCGCCGCCGGCGGAAGTGCCGGCGCTGGAGGAGTCAACAGGCGACTCGGGCGAAGGCGCGCTCTCCATCGCCGAACTGCTCGCCAGGCACCGCACCGTCGAGTCCTGCAACGACTGCCATTTCCGTCTCGACCCGTGGGGCATCCCGTTCGAGGACTACAACGCGATCGGCCGCTTTCAACCGAAGGTGCCGAAGAGGGGCACGCGGGTCAGCAACTTCGATACTCGCCGTTTCACAACCCTCGAGGAATATCGGAACTATATCGACTCGATCAACACCGTCGAAGTCGATGCCGCGGCCCGGGTGCCGCACGGGCCGGAAGTCGATGGCATGCGTGAGCTCAAGACATACCTGCTTGCCGAACGCCGGGACGATATTGCGAAGAACGTGCTCCAGCGTCTGCTGACCTACAGCATCGGTCGGCAACTGACCTACCTTGACCGATTCGCCGTGGAAGAACTGTTCGAAGAAGCCAAGGCAAACGACTTTGGCATGCGCGACATCCTGGTCTCGATCTGCAAGAGCGACGTTTTTCGAGATGCCGCACCTAACCCCAAGGAATAGACTATGTCACTTAAATCCTGGCACCTGAACCGACGAGACATGCTGCGAGGTGCGGGCGTCGCACTGGCACTGCCTTACCTCAGTGCGATGGAGAACGCCGCGAAAGCCGCCGCGGCGGGCCAAGGTGTTCCCAAACGCTTCATGGCAACCTATATCTCGTACGGGGTGAACCAACCCGAGGGCACCAACGGCATCCCGCGCAAGAATGCGGACGGGACTTATCAGCACGACGAGTGGAGCTGGTGGCCGCAAGGCGAGCTGGGCGAAATCAAGACGTTCAGCAAGTCGACCGAGCCGTTTCAGGATCTCAGGGACAACGTGACCTACCTGCGAGGCCTGGACCACAAGGGCGGCTACAAGCTTGGCGGGCACAGCAGCGGCGATGTGTTCCTCACCGGCGCCGACATGGCCGAAGGCGAACCGGCCAATAACATCTCCATCGACCAGGCGATGGCCAGGCATCTCGGCCACCTCACCCGCCACAACTCGCTGGTCCTGGGCACTGAAGGCGGCACCGGCTCGTATCAGCGGTCGAAGACGTTGAGCCACCGCGGACCAGGCAAGGCGATCCCGTCGATGCATAAGCCCCAGGAGATCTTCAACAACCTGTTCAACCCCTATGGCCAACAAGGAGTCGAACAGGTGCGGGCAGGGCTGAAACGCGATGCCAGCATTCTGGATCTGCTCAGGGAAGACAGCGAAGGCTTCCATCGGCAGCTGGGCAAGGAAGATCAACGCAAGATGGACGAGTACCTCGAGTCGGTCCGCGAGATCGAAAAACGCGTCGAACGCACCAGCCAGTGGACCCACACGCCGCTGCCGGACGTAGATACGAAGGGCCTGAATCTGGAAGTGAATCACCAGGCCCACCCGGCCGAGTACATCCGCGTGATGTACGACCTGGCCTACCTCGCCTTCGTCACCGATCAAACTCGGTTCGCGACGTACATGACGGAGTCCGAGCACTCCAGCACCAGCGAATTGTGGAACTATGCGAACTACGCGCTCGGTTACAAAGGCGCGACACATGACATCGCCCACAAGCGGCCTGCCGACTACGCCGGGCCGTGGGATCGCTGGCGCAACGAAAACCACGCGTATTTCCTCAAGCGGCTCGCGGATACACAAGAGGCCGACGGCAGCATGCTCGACAGCACCATCGTCCTCTACGGTTCCGCCCACCCGCATGCCTCGCATAGCGGTTTAAACTACCCGCTGCAAATCGCCGGCGGCAAGAACCTGGGCTTCAAGCACGGCTACCAGCACGAGTTCGACGGCGACAAGAAAGTGCCCCTGGCCAACCTGTTTGTCACCATGTTACAGGCTATGGACATCGCGGCAGACAAATTCGCCGACAGCACCGGCAACCTCAATCAACTGCTCAGGACCTGATATATGATCCGTGCGTTACGCCCCTTTCTCGCATTGCTGCTCGCCCTCGCCGGCGGATCGGTCTGCGCGCAACAGGACAAGCCGGCGCTGCCTCACGTGCTCATCATCGGCGATGCGATCTACCGGCAGCATGCCCGAGGCGTCTTGACCGAATTGAAGGAACAGGCGAACATCCAATTCGCCAATTGGCCCAAGGCAGTTCTGCCCAATTCAACGAACGCGATCGAGCACATTGACCTGCTGCTGGGCCTCAAGGACGCCGCGGGCAACGACGTGCCGGAAGACAAGCGGCCAACCTGGGACCTGATTCACTTCAATGTCGGTCTCGGCGATCTGATCTACTGCGTGCCCCACCTCCAGTCGCACCGCGTGCTGCCGTACACCGCCGGCGGCGTGATCCGCACGGATACTCGGCAGTACGAACAAAACCTCGAAACTCTGGTACGCTTGCTCCGGCAAAAGGCGCCCACTGCCAAAATCGTCTGGGCCAGTAC
This sequence comes from uncultured Planctomycetaceae bacterium, assembly GCA_937967665.1. GTDB lineage: Bacteria > Planctomycetota > Planctomycetia > Pirellulales > Pirellulaceae > CALBSZ01. The sequence goes on along the minus strand of CALBSZ010000074.1, from coordinate 3,283 downwards.
GACACCCATCCGCCATTCGCGCGAAAACGTGTTCAAGCTGGGTACGGAGATCGAGTACAACCAGATCGCCGCGCGAGTGATGAGCAAGCATGGCGTGCCCATCAACGACCTCTACACCTACGCTAAATCCCTCATCGACATGGACAAGCCCGCGTCGCACGGCGTTGACCCCTTCTTTTTCGACAGAAAGCCGCTGCACCCCCCCATCGTCGAAGTCGTCCGCGCCACCATCGGCATTGAATAAGCCACGCCTTCAGCCCGGGAAACAGAGTTGTCTTCCCGACTGACTACTTCCGCGGTGACGATTACCGCGACTTGAATGGGCAGGGCACATTCTACTTCATGGCCGAAATCAAGAACGTCCCCGGATTCACGAGCCGTAACGATTCGCCGTCGCCGAGCGGACTGGAACTCACGCGGAGGCGCGGGGGACGCAGGGAAATGGGCACGCAAACAGGGACAGGTCCAATTAATGCACAACAAACTGGACCTGTCCCTGTTTCCCTCCTCAAACAGACGAGTGAACGCAAATAGCTTATTTGCAGTGCTTTACAGCAAAAAGAAAGCCCGCACGAGGCGGGCTGAAAGCGTGAAAGAGCGGAGGGCACGGGACTCTCGAAAGGGGTTCTCCGAAGTCTTTGCGGTCACACAACTTACGACGTTAAGTCGTTTAGTAACCGTGATTTAGGGAATAATCACCTAGTACCACCTGCGTTCACGTACTCTCAGGAAGTGTCATCCTGATTGGCCCACTGTGTCAATCAGGAATGGCTCGACGCCTCCCAAGAATGAGGTGTCGAAATGACACGTTTAGACCCACCGCTACGGCCACGGAATGGCCGTCGGTTGAAGATTCTGGCCGTTTGCAGAATCAGTACGTTGAACCAGGATGAACGGAGCTTGGCAGATCAGGAAGCCTCGTATCGTGCATGGATCGCTCAGCACACCGATTTGCCGTTTGATATTACGGTGATCGCGAGCCAAGGTAGCGGCGAATGCCTCGACCGAAGTGAATATCTTCGGGCAATTCGGTTGGTAGAATCAGGCGAGTTCGATTTGGTGATCACCGAAGACCTTGGCAGAATTTGTCGACGTGTTCATGCACACATCTTCTGTGAGATGTGCGAAGACTATCAAGCCCGACTTATCGCCTTGAATGATCACGTCGATACTGAACGCGATGATTGGCGCCTTGGCTCGTTCTTTGCCGTGATGCGACACGAGACGTACAATCGTGATACTTCGCAAAGGATTCGTCGATCGCTCAGAAATCGATTTTCGCAGGGCGGTGTCATCCAATGTGAAATCTACGGTTACATCAAGCCGGACGGTGTCAAAAGTGACCAGGATCTGCAAAAGAATCCTGAAGCGGAACTCATCTATGACGAGTGGTTTCGCATGCTGGAAAATGGAGCCAGTTTCTCGGAAGTGGCAGACTGGCTGAACGAGCAGGGGATCAACACGGGGCCGTATTGTCGTTCGGACAAGTGGGATTGCCGAATCGTTGGACGCGTCACACGCAACCCAATTATCAAAGGCGTCCGAGAACGAAACCGGAAGATGTCACGACGGGTTAACCGAACGGGACGTCGGCATTCGGTCAATGCTCCCGCCGAGGAATTGCTGGAGAGACATTGCCCCCATCTGGCCTTCATTGAACCGGACCGATATGACCGGGTCATACGCCTGCTGAAGCTGCGCAACAGCAAGTATCGCCGCCGTGGCCAGGACGGGCGAGATACTCGGGCGAATGTCCCAAAAAAGCGGACCCGCTGGCCGGGGCAACACATCTACTGCGGAATCTGTGGTCGCCTGTATGTGTTCGGTGGACACGGGCAAACGGACCACCTGATGTGCAATGGTGCCCGCGAATACAAGTGCTGGAACGGGATCACAGTGGATGGCCCATTGGCGGCACGGAAACTCTCGGATGCGATCTTCGAATGCATCGCCAACATGCCGGACTTCGATGAAGGATTTCTCGCTATGATTCGCGAAGAATGGCACAAGAGTCACGATCAAAGCCAAAGCCGAATTCGTGAAATCTCGAAGCAAATTGAACGGATGGACCGCGAAGTCAACAACCTGGTACAAGCCATCCGCAACTCCGGTGGTAGCCCAAGCCTTCTGAATGAGCTGCAGCGGCTGGAACAAGAAAAGAACACCCTGATTGTCGAGCGTGACGCGTCACAGCTCGCCCCCAAACCGACCGTGGAGATTCCATCGATGGATGAAATCAGACGCCTCGCCCGCGAATCATTTGAGGGATTAGCGATCGAATCGCCGGAATTCGGGCGACAGATGAAGCGAATGATTCCGCGTATCGTTGTCTTTCCGTATCGATTAATCGACGGCGGACGGGTTGTGTTACGTGGCAAATTCAAGTTGGATTTATCGCCGTATGCGCTCGGGTTCAACCACGGTGGCGATTCACCAGGGCCGTTGCGAGACGAGCTTGTTGTAGACCTGTTCAATCCGCCGCAACGCGTGGAATACCGCGAGAGTGTCCAACGTCTTCGGGCCGATGGCCTCACTGAGCGCCAAGTCGCTGAACAATTGGGCATCACGATCACCGCGGCTCAGCGTTCCGCGGCACTGACTCGATTGATGAACGAGCAGCAACTGAGTGACCCGTATATGCCTGTAGTAGAACCGCCTGAAGACGTCACCAAACTGCGCCGACATAAGCACAAACGATATCGCTTTGAGCCACTCGAAGGAGCCGGTGAAGTTTAGGTTCGTCGTAGTTCTTTACTATTCCGACTTTCGGCCTCGCGTCACATGACTCGGGGCCTTTTTCATGCGCTATCACAGGAGAGTACCAAATGAAACAAAACAAGAATTGTATTCCGGTTCGACAGCACCCGCCTGACGACCGGCGAGAAGGTTTGCTTGGATTGCTTCGACTTGTCGCGAAACGGGTTGTACAAGAACTGAAATCCGGTGATCGAGTCGCCAATTGTAGCGACGAGCCGAAGAGTCAAAGGAAATGTTCGATCTTCAAGAGAAGGTGAATGCAACTGGGCGACAACAGGTTCCGAGCCGTCCACTTAGTACGTGAAGCGTTGTCTGTTCTGGTTCGCAACCGCTACTTCGCCGCTGAGCTAAATTCGAAGCAAAAACGCGGCATATCTACATGAGGGATGGATTAGCTATCCCATTGTGTTTCTCTCTCCCGTCAATCTGGAAAGGAGGTGCTCACTTGGCACACATCGTACTGGCTTCTGTTTCCTTTGCTCTGTTGCTGGCGATTGTGGCGCTCATCAAAGAGCGTCGCCTTCGA
>CALBSZ010000073.1 GCA_937967665.1 uncultured Planctomycetaceae bacterium | reverse complement strand
CGCAATTTTTGTAGATCGTCATCGTTTCTTCGTCGTGCTGGTCGCCCGAACACAGGTCAAGTCGTCGTTCCGAGACTTTGTTCGCGGTATCCCGTGGGCGGAGCCACGGGACCACAGTCGGTATCCCGCGGGGCCACGGGGCAATTCTCCGCTGCCCCGCGCCTGACGCCCATTGCTATGCTATGTCTTGAACACGAACTCGGCGGTATTCATCAACACCCACATCAAGTCTTCCACCGCGATACGGCGGTCTCCGCCGGCTCGGTCGAAGAACCGTGCCGCAATTTCACGTTCTTCATTGTCCGGGAAGCGGGCATACACATCAAGATATAATTCTTCGATGATCTGTTCATTAGACAGGTCACTCTTCGCTAATTCGGCTGCCCGGCCGCGATCACTGGCGATTTTGTTGTGCAGTTGTGGCGAATTCATCAGGTGTAGCGTTTGGGTAACGGCCGTCTCGGGGGTCCGTTCGCAGGGCGGATCCTCGTTCGGGTTGGGGCTTCCGAACGTATCGAGAAACAGCGAGTCCACACGATGGGTCCAGATCTGTTTGGCCAGGGAATTGCGCGGCATGGCCTCGAACTGCTCGGGCACGCCGGTAATGCGCTGCACCGAATCCAACAGCACCTCCGCCCTCAACCGCTGCCGGTAGTAGCGCGAATGATTGCGCGTGTCGCCGACATTACGTTCGCCCGGCAGGCTGCTGAGTGAATAGACGTGCGAGGACGCGATCGTCTTGATCAGCTGCTTGAAGTCGTATCCACTGTCGCGAAAGTGCGCGGCGAGTGCTTCGAGCAGCGGTTCGTTCGTTGCCGGATTGGTCACCCGCAGGTCGTCGACGGGGTCGACCAGCCCGCGTCCCATCAAATCCGCCCAGACTCGATTGACGGCAACCTTCGCGAAGTAGGAATTGTCCGGTGCCGTCATCCAGTCCACCAGGGCCACACGGTAGTCGTCCAGATCATCCGTTGCAGGTGCCGTACCGAACAGTGGCGTGGGCGCCATGACTTCCCCGGTCAAGGGATGTTTGACTTCGCCCCTGCCGGACAGTTTGATCACTTCTTCATCGCCGGAAATAGGCGGTGACACACCACGCCCTTTTCGCCCCACGCGTGCAAAGTAAGCCGCGAACGAATAGAAGTCTTTTTGTTCCCAACGTTCGGACGGATGATGATGGCACTTGGCACATTCCAGTCGAATCCCCAGAAACAACTGACTCACGATCGTGGTCAGTTCATCCGGCGACCGCCGCTCGCGAAACAGGACCGTGGCGCCGTTTTCCCAAGTACTGCCGCGCGCGGTGAGAAGTTCGCGAACAAATTGATCGTATGGTTTGTTGTCGCGGAACGCCTGCCGGATCCAATTATCGAAGTTCATCACGGCTTTGATACCCGCGCGGTACGGATTCGGTCGCAGCAGGTCGGCCCACTTGCTGGCCCAGTGGTCGGCATACTCATGGCGCGCCAGCAAGTCGTCCAAAAGGCGTTCGCGTTTATCCGCATCCGCGCTGGCCAGGAACTCGCGCGCTTCCCGGGCGTTGGGAACACGGCCGATGATGTCGATATAGGCTCGCCGCAGGAACGTCGCGTCCGTTGCCGGCGCCGACGGGGTCACGCCCAACTGCCGCAGTTTGCTCCAAACCTGCTCGTCCACAAAATTATTGCGAGGCAGTCCGGCATAAACTTCCGCCGGGACTTCGCCGGGGAGCGGGATGAGGACATGGCACGTTGCAATCTGGTACATGTACCGCGCCATGAGTGTCGCTTCGCCGGGGAGCGGACCCGCCCGGAAGGTTCCGGTGTCATCGATCGCCACGATCGCGTCTTCGTTCGATTGAAACGCAGTTCGAAGGGTGACGTCGCGGGTCGTGCCGTCGGAGTAGTAGGCCGTAACCGTTAACGTGCCGCTTTCTTCGGTCTGGATGGTCACCTCGGTCTTGTCGACCGTGATATGCGTCAGCCGCGGTTCCTCCGGCAAGCGGCGCGGCATGCCGGCCTGTATCCAACGGAGCAGCACGTCGTAATCGGGGTCTTCTGGACGCAATCGTTCGCCGCCGCCATGGGGAACCGCGGCGGTCGCTTTGAGCAACAACAAACTTTGTTCGGGCGCCGCCGGAAAAACTCGGCGACCTCGGCCCTCTTTCGTCAGCGCGTCGTAGTCGAAGTTGGGATCAAACGAAAGCAGCGACAGCTGAAAGCCGTTCTGCCCGCGCTGCTTGCCATGACAGGCTCCCGCGCTGCAGCCTCGCGCCGTCAAGAGCGGTTGCACGTCCAATTCAAAACTGACCGGTTCCGACGCGCGGACGTCCAGCGTCCAGAACGCCAGCAACAGCACGGCCAGTTGTTTCAATAGCGTTTGCATGCCACGTTGGAAAAACAGCGTCTTCCGCCAGTCTAAGTCAATTCGAACCAATGCAGGGGTGAACTATTGCCAATATAATTGCCGTCGGCGTCGAGTCGCCTGCCGTTTCCGTTACTCCCCTTATTTGTGGCCACGACGACAAACCGCCGGCCATCCGGATGCAGCGCAATGCTGTGGCAATTCGCCAACTTATTACTGCGAAACAGCGGTTCCTCGTCCGTTGGCCGCTGAAAAATGATCTGCCCGTTGCCCGGCGTCCCGCTGGTTACCGCGATCACCAGATTGTCCGGACGCAGGACCAGATCGTGAACGTAGCAATCCTGGGGCTTGCCGAGTTCCAACGTGTGCTGGAGTTCCCCCGTGGCGAAATCGAACAGCAGCACCGTCGGCACGGCCTGGACGGTACCGCCCCGCGACGGTTTGCCACCACCCACGGCAAGCGTTTTGCCGGCGGCGTCCAGCGCCAACACCCGCACGCCACCCACGTCTTGAATCCGATGATACGCGTAGAGCGAGCTGGCGTCGAATTCGCTTTCACACTCGGCGGTCAGCACATTCCACTTTTTCACGACGCCCCGGTCGTCGCCGGATACCAGGAACTTTCCGTCCGGAGAAAAGGTCAGGTTGTAGACATCATGCTCGTGCCCGGTGTATTCGTACTGCGGTTTCCCGTCCACCGTCGACCAGTTCCGCACGCGGCGATCGCGGCCACAACTGGCAACGAGTTTGCCGTCGGGAGATACCGCCAGGCAGCGGATCCAACCGTCGTGGGCCGACTCCTGAATCCAGCAGGGCGCCGGTTCGTCCGCCGCGTAGTCCCAGCAACGGAGCTCACCCCAGGAATCGGCCGTGAACAATCGTTTTTCCGTCGGATGAAACGCCAGGCCTTGCACCCAGCCGTGGTGCCCGGCGAGCGGTTGGAGCTCAGGAGAATCCTCGCCGTCCAGATCCCAACGTCGCACTTCTCCCTCGAAGCCGCCGGCGAACAGATACTGCCCGCAGGGACTGCACCGCGCGGCGTGCACCTGGCGGTCCGTTTCCACGACTCCGAGTTCTTGTGGGTCCAACATCATATCAGCGCTTCCTGGATGACGTGACAATCATCGTGGGCAATCGGCAGGGGCTGGCCGTCGTTATTGTACTCGGTCTTGACCGGATCGATTCCCAGCGCGCGAAACCACGTGTGAAACAGGTGGCCGATATCGTGTTCCTCGGAATCGACAAAGGTTCCCGTGTCGTTCGTCTTTCCAATCACCAGCCCTTTCTGGATGCCGCATCCCGCCATGGCCAGCGACCAGGCTTCGGGCCAGTGGTCGCGGCCAACGTGCCCGTTGATCCGCGGCGTCCGGCCAAATTCGCTCATCGCGATCACCAGGACATCGTCCAGCATCCCGCGCTGGTGCAGGTCTTCGATCACGGCGGCGAAGGCCTGATCGAACTTGGGCATCAAGCTGGCATGACCGTTGAAGTTGTCCCCATGGGTATCCCAGCCGTAAGAATTGACTTTGACGAACGTCACACCGGCTTCCAGCATTCGCCGGCCGAGGAGCATGTCGCGGCCGAGGTCGTTCCGGCCGTAGCGATCGCGTTCACGTGCGGTGATGCTTTCCATATCGAACAGATCGCGCCGCTGCATCAAGGTTTGCGCGACGTCGAACACGTAGTCGTTCGCTTCGCTGTTGCGCGGCGGGCGACCAACCGCGTAGCGCTGATTAAGACTCCGGCGCAGCCGATCCCGATCTTCCAGATCCTGATCGCTGACGGCATTGCGTTTCACCAGATTCTCTGGCGGCTGCCCGTCGCCAAAAGCCAAAGCGCCGTATTGCGGACCGAGGAATCCGGCGTCCTGGTGCTTGAAACCGCCGCTCCCCGGCTTGACCCAGACGTACGGCGGCAAGCCGCTATTGCCGGGACCGAGCAGCCTGGCGACCGCGGACCCGAAATACGGGTACGTCACGCCGCGGTCCTTGGGATCCCCGCGTTGAATCCGTGCGACACCGGCGGAATGGGAATTGTCTTGCGTGTGCAAACTGCGGACGACGGCCAGGTGATGCATTTGACGGGCCGTTTGCGGCAGCAGTTCGCTCAACTGAATCCCAGGGACGGAAGTCGAAATCGCTCGAAACGGACCTCCGAACCGCGTGTTCGGCTTGGGATCCCAACTCTCCAGCTGACTCATCCCCCCGTCAATCCAAATGAACAGCACCTGCTTGCGTTTTTGCTTCAATTCGCCGGCCACGGCCGGATGGAGCAGACCTCCCAGGCCTGCCGCGCCGAGTGTCGCGCCGGCGGCCGCACCGAGCAGGTGGCGGCGTGACAGGTGATGCTCCCAGGTCTTACAACGTGGATTTGTCATGTCATTGGTTGGGGATGGGGCTTTAGTGATTCAAACAGAATTCGGTCGAGGCAAACAAGGACCAGACGACGTTCTGGATGGCGGCCGCGCGGTCGGCGTGGCCATCGATGTACTCCACGAATTCATCCCGCTCCTCGCTTGTGGGAGGCCGGCTGAGTATTGCCAGTAAAGCCTGATCGACCACTTTGCCGGAATCCGGGGTCTTGATCAACTGATCCGTCAAGTTGCCCTCGCGCGGCTCCAGGCACTCGGCAAACGCATCGTCGTTCATCACAAACAACGCCGCCTTCACCGACGGCACGAACTCCAATTCGGGATCACGCGGCGTGTTGGCGAAGGCGGCTGTAAAACTTGCCGTCAGCGGTTCCAGCCGATCCAACTCGCCGGTCGCCGTCAGCACGCTGCGCGCCAGCTGCTCCGCGCTCAACCTGCGTTCCACGGCCGCGCGGTAATCCGGAATGGTCGACGCAGCGGCATGCCCTTCCGGCATGGCGCTGCCGCGCTGGTAGGTCTGTGTCAGTGCCAGTTCGCGGAGCAGCCATCGGATATCAAACTGGTGCTTGACGAACTCGTCCGCCAGCAGTTCCAAGAGCTCGGGATGCGACGGCGGGTTGTCGACATGGTGCAGGTCGAGCGGCTCCACCAGCCCGCGCCCCATCATGGTCCACCATAGCCGATTCACGACATTGTTCGTGAACAGCTCGTTTTCCGCACGGGGAAGCTGTTCGGCGAGGATCTTTAGCGTGCTGAATTTCAATACACCGGGCGTCTTGTTTTTCTTATCCGGCGGAGTCAGGTATTCCTCGCCCTTGGCGAACTCAGGAACGGCCACGGACATCCCCCGCGGCAAGCGCGGCCCCGTTTGCCGCGGCACCTGCTCGAAAACGGAGGTGAATTCGAGTTCCGCCGTCAACGGATTCTCGCCCACGGCGGGAAAGGAAACGTCGCGACGAATGAACGTGTTACCGACAAACGCGAACAGCCCTTGAAAGTCGACTTGCTTGTACTCATCGACAAACAAGTGATCATGACATTGCGCGCACTGGACGTCGACGCCCAGGAAGAGCCGGCCGACGTCGCGAACCAGGCCAGGGTAGTCAACAGGATTCTGCCCGTAGTTCTCCAGTCGTTTCGTATAGAAGAACGCCGCGCCGCGAGTCTCGGGCGATTCCGGATCGGGGTTCAGGATTTCGCGAACCAGTTGATCCCACGGCTTGTTCTCTTGAGCCGCCTTGAGCAGGAAGGCCTGCCAATCTTCGTGGTCGCCCAGCCGTTCCATGAACATCACGTGGAGCAACTGTTGTAGTCGCCGAGGAAACTCGTCGCTTGCCAACAGCGAATCGACCAGCTGGCGGCGTTTGTGTTCGTCGGAATCGGCCAGGAACGCCGCCGTTTCGTTCGCCGCGGGAATGCGTCCGGCAAAGTCCAAGTACACGCGCCGGACGAAACTGGCGTCATCCGTACAAGGTGAGCACGGTGCATCCGACTGCGCTTCGAGCAAGGCGTCGATGCCAACGTGCAGAGGCGTCTCGGCGACGGCGGTTGCCGCCGTCAGGAACAGCCACAGGCAGGTGAGTGATCGGAACACAGCCAGCTCCGAGCAGGTGGGCGGTGTGAGGAATGTTACCGATAGTTTATAACGGTCAGGGATGAGAAGAAAGCGTAATCCAGGTGAGTCGCCAAGAAGTTGCCTAACTTTCTGACGGCGGATGACCACGCGTTTTTGCCCAAGTTTACCAACTCCATACATATAAGAGGTTTGCAGTGGAAACTCGCCGAATCGGTCGCAGTAGTTTGCTGGTCTCCGATCTTTGTCTGGGTACGATGACGTTCGGATCGACCTGCGACAAGGCCGAATCGTTTCGGATAATGGACCGCGCCTTCGAGGCCGGGATCGATTTCTTCGATACCGCCGAGGTCTACCCTGTTCCGCCCGATGTTTCCTACGTCCACCGCAGTGAAGAGATCATCGGTAAATGGCTGAAAGGGAAGGATCGCGATTGCCTGACCATCGCCACCAAGTTTTGCGGCGCTGCCAACAAGTTCTTCGTCCCGCCCGTGCGCCAAGGCCGTACCCATATCGACCGGCATCATATCCGGATCGCCATTGAAGGCAGTTTGCGACGCCTGCAAACCGATTACATCGACCTGTATCAGACGCACTGGCCCGATCACGACTTCCCCTACGAGCATACGCTGGAAGCCTTGACGGAGCTGATCGAAGAGGGCAAAGTGCGCTATCTGGGCAGCAGCAACGAAACGCCGTGGGGCGTCATGAAAGCGCAGGCCGTGGCCGAGGAATATGACCTGGCACGCTACGAATCGATTCAGAACAACTACAGCCTGGTCAATCGACGTTTCGAAGACGCCTTGGCGGAAATCTGCCGCCGCGAACAGGTCAGCTGCTTGCCCTATTCGCCGTTGGGCGGAGGCGTGTTGACCGGCAAAT
>CALBSZ010000072.1 GCA_937967665.1 uncultured Planctomycetaceae bacterium | reverse complement strand
CGAGTTTTCATCCCCATCTGTGGTGGAGCGAAGCGACCCCACAGAACCTTGGATTTCGGGGGCTCGCTTCACTCGACCCCATGCGTTTCAATTTACGAACAAGATGTGTCGCGAACGGTCGAATACTTCACAACGGCGTGGGAGGCGACGATAGCATGGACATTGGCAAATGCTTTCGGGAAGCAACGGAGATTTACCAGCGAAACCTCCTGGTCCTGGTTGCCACCGCTGTGATTTATGACCTCTTATCCATCGTTAGCCTGCTGATCCTCTTAGGACCGCTGACTGGCGGTATCTGCCTGCAAAGTCTGCGGGCCGTCCGCTCCAAGGATCAGCAGGTTCTCTTGGGGGACCTTTTTGGCGGATTCAGCAAGTTTTTTACACTACTCGGACTCCTGCTACTAACGATCATCCCGCTAACGGTGGCCACCTTGTTCTTCATCGTCCCGGGACTGCTACTGGGCACGATTTGGATGTTTGACATGTTCCTTGTGGTCGATCGCAGCGAGGGAATCTTCTCGTCTCTCAAGAACAGTTGTCAGATGGTCATGCATGCGGGCTTTGGCAACTGCATCGTCCTGTTTCTGATCGTGTCGTGTATCGGTTTTGCGCCGGCTGCAATCCCCTATGTTGGAATCATTGTGGGCTGGTTCGTAGCGCCGCTCAGCTGGTTGGTTATGGCGAGTGCCTACAACCAGATTATCGAATCCCAAAAACTGCCGCTGTCAACAGAAGAACAGCGCGACGCCGAGCAAGCTGGCGAGTACTTCGGCTGAACCGATCGTAGTTCCGCGAAGCTTCAGGTCATGATGGAAACGGGATCACCGACCCGCAGCACCGCGTCGGCGGGAGCCGCGGCGAGTTTCGTATTGACGGCCAGGCGATAGAAGTGATCGAACGCTCCGCGCGCGACCCACGCGGGTAAGCTTTGTTGGCGAAAGTCCGAGAAACGCCGCACAAATTGCTCAAGGACGTCGCCTGTCGTCGGCGAGCGGGAGGGAACAGCACAGCGCTGGCACGGGTTGGTACCGCACAGTGCGACCTCGCCGACTTCGAACAGCACGCTCTCTCCGGGGTTGCCGAACAGCTGGTCTTCAGCAAAGGCCGTATCGGCGTCGACTTCGATATTCGCTCGAAATCTCTGCCTCACTTCGTCTGCCGCCAAACGAAACCATTCGGCAACCAGCTCAATTGTTTGCGTGCTGATAATTGTGGGTCCGCCAGCGGATCGATCGTCCGGAAATCCCGTTCTCGTGTCTTCTTCCAGGTGAACGGGAAACCCGAAGTGCTCGGACAGCCAGCGTGCTAGCGCCTCGTGGTCGTCTGGCAGCGAAAACGTCTTCGGCTGCGTCTCCGGACGGGTGACGGTGACTTCATTCGCGGTGAGGTCGTGGGCGGCCCGCAGGCGATGAATTGCCGCCGTTCGCTTGGCGTTCACGACACGCCCGTCGTCGTCCACGATGGCGAATCGCCGGTCGTGTTCCAAAGCGCCGCTGGGCAGCAGCCTCGCGGACGGGACGGAGATACCGTCGAGCGACTTGATGGGAAACAGGACGATGCGACACACATGCATGCTGCAATGCCCCTTCCAATGCCACTTCCAATGCCACGCGCAGGGTGACGAGTTTCGTCGGGTGACGGGCAACGCTGATTACTGCCGTTCGGCCAAGGAAGCTCGCGATGCAATCCGCGACGGGCCGGCTTTTTCGAGTGTCCTCAGGATCTCGTCCTTGGTAATCAGTCCGCTCAGCGTGACGGGTTCGGCCACGCCCGCCGGGTATACGGCGACAAAGGGAATCGTTTTGCCGCGATTGCCGAGCTGCACGAGCAGGTCGTTGACGGGCTGCGAACGGTTCTTATGAGTCTTGTCGGCTTTCAACGTGACCACGTTGTTCTTGAGCACCAGTTCCTTCGTTTCCTGTGTATTCAGCGCTACCGCCTCGTTCGTCTTGCAGGTCAAACACCAGTCCGCTGTGAAGTCCACCAGCACAGTGGCGCCGGCGGCACGATGTTTTTCCAATCGTTCGGGAGTGAACGCCTGCCACGGCAACTCGGATGGATTATTTGATTCGCGGACGGCAACGTCGCTCTGGGCGGACGGCGGCGGCAGGAACCCTGCCAAGGTGATCACGCCGGCGATTCCAAAAATCGCGGCCAGCACCCAACCGCGGGCCCGCTGTCGAAGATTCGCCGTAATACTGATCTTCCCGAAGACCCAGCAGGAAATCGAAAAGCATACCAGCATGCCCAGAACGGGGACGACGAAGCGAGGTTCCAAAAGAGACACGATCCAGACGGCGGTCGCCATCAAAATGAAGCCCATGAACTGCTTGAAGGTCACCATCCAATTTCCCGGTTTCGGCAGCACGCGAATCAGACTCGGAAACGCACCCACGATCAGGAACGGCAACGCCATGCCCAGCGCCATCAGTGCGAAGAGCAGGTAGTTCATCCAAATCGGAGCGATCACCGCCAGGCCGATGGCAACGCCGATATAGGGACCGCTGCAGGGGGTGGCGAGGATCGTTGTGAGCACCCCTTTAAAGAAGGCGCCGGCTGGGCCCTCTCTTTCGGAAAGCTTGTTCGCTTCAGAACCGCCCGCAAAACCGGGGATCGGAATCTCCCAGACACCAAACATGCTCAATCCCAACACGAACACGATTGACAGCAAGGGGATCGTGAAACGCGGGTCGCCCATGTGTTCGCCCCACGAGAGTGTGGCGCCGACCGTGTGCAGTACGGCGGCAATCGTCGCGATGGCCAGGAAAACGGCGAGGATCCCTGCCGAGTACCACAAGTTCAGGCTGAAGACTCGCCAACGGGACTCGCCCGCCTGGTTCAGGAAGGACATGAGCTTCAATCCCAGCACGGGTAGGACGCAAGGCATCACGTTCAGGATCATGCCCCCCGTGATGCTGAACACAACCAGCAGCGCCATGCAGCGGGTGATCAACTGGTTTTCCTGGTAAATAACTTCAGGATTGCTTTTGCGGAACCAGCCGTCTTTTCCCTCTTGAAAGCCGAACGTCATGAAGACGGTCGCCCAAAAATCGACTGGCTGTTCCTGCGGGGCAACGTGGGTTTCCTCGGCCAGTTGGGCCGCGGCGCGATACGACGAGGGCGTGAACGAAACGGGACGCCGGCCGTCGGCATGCGTACCGACGACGACGGGCACCTTGAACTCCGCGCCTTCGGGAGGCGTGCAGCTGTTCTGCGTGCAAGTCTGGTAGCCGACCAGGCCGGCCAAACTGTAGCTGCCGGGCGTCGCGGCGGCAGGAACTTGAAATTCATAGGTCCAACTGACGGGCCGCTCGTAGTACTGACTGGGCGCATCGCCCGCGGCCAGCGACTTTGAAATCGGGAGCGTGGACAGCAGCGGCTCCGAAACAAACCAATCAGGACGCTCGCGAAAGGTGATCAGCGTCGGCTTGCTTAATGCATTGGGATCGATGTCCTGGCGCGCGTAAAGATGCCACTCCGGATCGGGGGCGGCAGCCAGCACCAGCGTCACCGTATCGCCGGGGGCAGCGATCTGCGGCTCCACATAGCCCAGCCAGGAGACGTTGGCGCCGTCGTCGCGAAACGGTTGGATGACCGTCAAGGGACTCGTGTAACCGGCGAACTTGGCCGTGACTTTCTTATCGGAGATCGGAATGCAGCCGACTTTGTCGTTGCAGACCTGCCCGTCAAAGATGACTTGGAACGTGAGTTCCGGCAAGTTGGTTCCGGGGTCGATCTGGATGGGGGCGGTCCACGTTACCGAATCGTAGTGCTCTTCAACAGGATTCGGAAAAATATCGGGAGGACGGACGACAGGAGGCTGGTCGGGGACAAACGGGCCCAGCAAGCGCACTGGCGCTGCCGGATCGATGGTCAGTTCCGCCGGCCCCGGCGTTCCTTTCTGCGTCACCGAATAAACATGCCAGTCAGGCGCGATCTGAGCCGCCACGGAAAGCTCGCCGACCGACTGCCCTTCGACCACCTTGAATGCTGCGAACAGCGTCAGTTCCTGCTGCGGCGGGGATCCGAATGAGGGGCCGGGCTGCAAGTCCTGGATCGAGAACTGAGCCGCGGACACCGCTGGGCAAAACACGATCGCGGCAAACAGCAATTGGAGCCGTCGAAGGATTCGATGAAACATTATCAGAAAAATCCCGGGGATTGTGGATGTGCGAACTTCGCGCTGGCAGGGGCTTTCGATCCATCTCGCGGATATTATAACGATTTCAACCGCGGGACGCTGCAGCGATCCCAACTACGCGGATCGAGCGGGAATTTTCCGATGTTTCGCTCCGCGAGTCCATGCCTATAATACGCAGTTCGACGTCAACGGTTCGCTAGCACACGCCGATCATGATCTGCAACAAAAACATCCCCCTGCCGCTGCTGGTAACCGGAGTCGCGGGGGTCGCCGGCTACAACGCCTTTCGCTACTTCCACGCGAAATATCCCGTGCAGGTCATGGGGACGCGGCGGGCCTACAACTGGCCCCTGTTCGGCAACGGCATCGCTGCCTGCGATATTCACGATACCCCAACCCTGCAACGCCTGTTTGACGAATTCCAGTTCCAGTCCGTCCTGCACTGTGAAGGGACCTGCGCGCTGAAATCGTGTGAACTGGATCCCGCCATGGCCGAAAGGATCAATGTTAAGGGGACGCGAAGTCTGCTGACCGCGCTGAACGGAGCCCGCGTCCCACTGGTGTTCCTGTCCATTGACCTGGTCTTTTCCGGCACGGCGGACGGCGGTCACGTGGAAACCGACCCGACCGATCCCGTCACCGTCTACGGCAAGACCATGGTGGAAGCCGAAAACGTACTGCTGAACTCAGAATGCGATGCCTGCATCCTGCGGATCTCCCTGCCGATGGGAGTCAGTTTTAGCGGGCATGCGGGTGCCATCGACTGGATCCAGTCACGCTTCAAGCAGGGCAAGCCGGCAACCCTGTATTACGACGAAGTCCGCACGCCAACTTACACCGACTGCCTGAACCAGGTCTGCGAAGACGCACTCCGCCGCGAACTGTCCGGGTTGTTTCACTGCGGCGGGCCCCGGAAACTGAGTCTTTACGAGATCGCTCAAGTGGTCAATCGCGTCGGGGGCTACGATCCGGACAACTTGATGGGCTGCTATCGAATCGAGGCCGGGCCCATGCCGCCGCGGGCCGGTAACGTAACCATGAATTCCACAAAACTGAAACGGGCTCTGGGATACGAACCGTTCGATCCCTGGCCGCTCGACGAACGCCATGTCCCACTGCATCGCGATTGGCATCGGCAGCGAGACGGCGAGAACGGGTCCCCAGAATTGCTCGCGAGGGTCTTGTATCGGAATCCCCGAGTGTCGTCGGCGTTTTCAGAAGACCTGTCGTGAATGACGACTTCGACCGGCCGTGATGACCGAGCGGTCAGCCCGCTTTGCTGATGTTGTCGTCGCCGTCGCCCTGCGTGAACAGCTTGATCGCGCTGCCCCGCTCCGCATGACGCTCACGCACAAAGCCCCGCTCGCCGTGCGTCAAAAACTGCCGCCACTCGGTGATCAATGGCGAGGCAAAGGTGGCGTCGAGCGTTTCGAGCACCTCTTTCCACGAAAGACCACAACGATAGATGATCCGGTATGCCTGCTTCAGCATCAACAGTTGGTCGTCGGTAAAGCCTTTACGCTTCAGTCCGATCCTGTTGAGTCCCACGACGCGGGTCGTCGCGCCGTCGATCATGACGTACGGAGGCACATCCTGGGTGACTCGCGCCTGGCCGCCCACCATGGCATATTTCCCGACGCGGCAGAACTGATGCACTGCGGCGGCGCCGCCAAAGTAGATGTGGTCTTGCGCCATCACATGCCCTCCCAACATCAAATTGTTGGCCATGATGATGTGGGTGTCGATATGGCAGGCATGACCAATGTGTGATGAGACCATCAGCATGTTGTGACTGCCGACGGTCGTCCGCTGTTCCGGTGTCAGGCCACGATGAATAGTAACCTGTTCCCGGATGGTGTTGTTGTCGCCGATCACCAGCGTACCGACTTCCGCACCCGCCGCCAGGTACTGCGGACGACCCCCCAATACGGAGTACTCACAGACAACGTTGTTCTGCCCCAGAATCGTACCAGACTTGACGACCACATGGGCCGCTAGCGAGCAGCCATCCCCGATCACGACTCCCGCTTCAACCACCGCCAGTGGCCCCACGGTCACGCCCGAGCCAAGATGGGCCGTCTTGTCAACTACGGCGGAAGGATGAATTTCCGGCATGAACACGTCCTTGTGCAATCAGAAATGAGAGTCGACCTCTGCCGACTTGCTTCCTTGCTCTATCGGCGATTTGAAGGATTCGGGATGAAGCAATTATGTGCGACTCGCGCCGCAAATCAGCCGCCACACCTCCCCCCGCGTCGACGATCATGTTAATCTACTTTTCTCAACTTACCAACGCCGGATTTGCGGAGTAGAACCATGGCGACAGCCCAGCAATTGTATGCGGAAGCGGAAAAACTGAAAGACGAAGGCAATTACCAGGAAGCGATCGGCAAAATGAGCGAAGCGTTGGCCGAAGACGAGTCGTACGTGCTAGCTCACCTGGGCCTGGCGGTGCTGTACGGCAAAGTTGGCGACCACGAATCTGCCGTCAAGCATGGGCAACGCGCCTGCGAACTGGAACCGAACGAGGCCTTCAACTTTACCGCGATGAGCGTGACCTACCAGCGGGCTTACGCGGGCACGCAGAATACGCAGTATATCCAGATGGCCGAAGACGCCATGGCTCGAGCCCATATGCTGCAAGGGCACGCCCATTAGCAGTGCAGCTTTATGTTGGCGGGATCCCAGTTCGTCGTTCCGCGACTCCGCTCGCGGAATCCCGCGGGGCCACGAAAAAATCCTCCGCCCAAGTTGGCCGAATCGAGCCACCTTGCAGCCCTGTATCCACAAACGACGGTGCTGGATAAACCGGCTTATAAGTTGTTGGAATCGATTTCGCCACGGTCGCGTGTCGCCGTCGCCCGCCAGATGTCGAGCGCGATGTTGCTGGAAACGCCCCGGGTGGAACCGTCCAGCAGCCCGATATTCACGATATCGGAATGGTAGCTACGTGCCGTGACCGCCGCATATGTCGGATTCGCCGACGGCGGTAAGGGCGTCTTGCCTTCCCGATAACTCGTCCAATCCACGTCGTACTCCTCGCCATTCTCCGTGCAGTGCACCTTGTAGTTCGGCGGAAATACGGCCGTGACGCCCGTCTGATGCACCCGGCCGTCAATCCACTCGGTGTGCCCGGAGTTGGTCTTAAAGCTGCCGATCCCACAGATGTCCGAGGAACTGGCCGGAATGCTGGCCGGTACGGTTCCCGAGTCGCGATAGTAGGGCGTCCACGCTTTCACCTCGGCGACGCACAACGTGTTGCTCGTGCCGTCCAGAACCGATGAGGAATTGATCTGGCTGTCCGGATGAAACGGCCCCGCACCCCCACGCTTCAGGTTGGCGTCGTAGACCAGCCATTCACCCATGTTCATTCCATAGTTAATCGGGTAATAGGTCGGCGTGTTGCCGCTATAACGAACTTCATCCTTGATCTCCGAAGGACACATGTAGGTATCGACTCGGAGTGTCATGATGTTCGGCAAGGCCGTGTACGGCTGACCGAAATCGATTTGCGAATACGCCGCGTCCTGCTCCAGAAACGGCAGCAAGCGGGCCGGAATCGACCAGCTGTCCGTGGCCTGTCCCTGGACGTACGTAAAGCTGGGGGGGTAGTAGCGATAAGCGTCCTCGTACTCGTGAACGGCCAGCGCGATTTGCTTCAAATTGTTGAGGCACTCGGCCCGCCGCGCCGCTTCGCGCGCCGCCTGCACCGCAGGCAACAATAACGCCACCAAAATCCCGATAATGGCGATGACCACTAGCAATTCGACTAAGGTAAAACCGCGTTTTTGGACCATTTTTTGTCTGGGAATCAACATGCTCATGTCGCCTCGCTTTAAGCCGATTGGGTGGGAGTCTTCCAGGCAGGTTCATTATTGTTACTGAGACTCAGTAACAACAGGACATGATTCTAATGACGGCTGAGCGGCTTTGCAAGAGGTTGCGAAGGAAAATATTAGAACGGCAGACGAGCACTGATACGGGTTCTCGGGTAGTCAGGCCGAACTCCGCCCCGGAAGCCACCAATACCGTTACTTGGCACTCGGCGAGACGCCACCGTTTTCACAAGCACGAGGCCTGGCGAGGTTGTATTGCGAAGCAGGAAACGGCAACCACAAGAGGCTGCTGAAGAAGTCGATTTCGGGTGCCTGGGGTCGAGCGCAGCGAGCCCCCCGCATTGAAAACTCTACAAGAAACTGGGGTCTCGCTGCGCTTGACCCCTGCCACTCTTGGTTAGGAGCAACTTTTTCAGCAGTCTCCACAGGGACGCGGGCGCGTCGTGCTCCTATTGCCTCACCAGACGCAACTGGCCGGCAATTGCTCGCACTACCAGCGCTGCCGCCAGACGCTGATCGCCACAAAATTCTACGTCGGCCGGCCTGCCGCCGGCCTGCGGCAGGCATCCCAGAAAACCGCGGCAACGGCAAACGCCGCCGCCCCAGCCAGGACTCCCAGTACATCCGCCAGCCAGTCCCAGGGGTCACCCGTGCGCTGAGGAATCGGGATCTGCAGCAGTTCGTCGATCGTCGCGTACGCAGCCAGCACGGCGACGATCCCCAGATAAACTGGCAGCGTCAACTGTCGTCGCCAGCGGACGCACAGGCAGGTGAGTACGGCGAGCACCAGATAGGCGGAAAAATGCAGGACTTTATCGAAAAAACGCGGGCCGCTGATGCCAACGCGGGGCAGATGCGTCCCGGCAAAGAGCAACAGCCAGTAGAGACCCAGCAGCAGATAGGCGCTTCGTCCAATTCGCGACATCCAGTTCGCCCTCGCGCGGCGTCGATTCATGGTCTCAGTCAGTCGTTTCTGGGCAGCCGCATCGGCTCGCGCGCGCGAAGCCGCGCATTATGTGTTAGACTCAGGGCACCCGCGCAAGTTGCGCGGGAACGCAGCGTCCTGGCCATTCTCATTCACAATGTCAACCCGCCACAGAGAACGGCTCGCCCACGTGGTGTGTGCCTGCGGTTTCCGAAAAATAACTTATTTGGTAAACGTCATGTCCACAGTCATCGTCAACCCGGTGCCACGGGTATTCAGTTTCTGCATTGCGATCGCGGCCGCGTCGCTGGTCTGCGGCGAAGAAGTCAAGGACCAATGGACTCCACTCTTCGACGGCAAAACACTCACCCGGTGGAAGATACCGGAGTTTGGCGGCGAAGGCGAGGTCAAAATTGAGGACGGAACGATCCAGATGGGCTTTGGTTCGTCGTTAACCGGCATTACCTACACCAAGCCGTTTCCCACGTCGAACTACGAAATCCGTCTGGAGGCGATGCGGGTGGACGGGATTGATTTTTTCTGCGCATTGACCATGCCCGTAAAGGATTCGCATTGCTCGTTTGTCGTAGGCGGTTGGGGCGGGGCGGTCGTGGGGATTTCCAGTATCGACGGCAAGGACGCTTCGGAGAACGATACGACTCGCTATCTGCAGTTCAAATCGGAAAAGTGGTACGCGGTGCGGGTCCGCGTGACGGATGATCGGATCCAAGCATGGCTCGATGACAAGCAAGTTGTCGACCAGGATATTCGCGGCAAGAAGATTTCCACTCGCTCCGAAGTCGATTTATCCAAACCGCTGGGCGTTTGCGCCTGGGAAACGAAAGCTGCGTTGCGGAAGATCGAATACCGCAAACTGCCGGTCGACTAGACTACAGCGCGTTTCGCGCGAGTGTAGCGTTTTTTTTCGCCAATTGCCACGGTCTTTTACAGCGCCGGAGACGCTACACGTCCGTGCGACTCGCACGAATCGCCGGGGAACGGTTGGCAGTCACATTGTTCAATTCACCGTGGCGCCGTTACAATCGCGGTCAAAGCAAGTGCACTTCACCACGACCTGATCCAGCGTTTTCATGTCCGCACCTCCGAAACAACGTAGTCTGGGCGACGTACTGCAGGAGTTCAGCCAGCATCGACACGTGATGCAGCAGGAACTGCAGAAAGTCATCGTGGGCCAGAACGAGGTGATTGAGCAGTTATTCGCTGCCATCTTCACACGCGGCCATTGCCTGCTGGAAGGCGTGCCCGGCCTGGCAAAGACCCTGATGGTCAGCACCCTGGCCAAGATCCTGGACGTGCAATTCAAACGGATTCAGTTCACGCCCGACTTGATGCCGTCGGACATTACCGGCACGAATGTCCTGGACGAAGACGAGCAAGGGCGCCGGCAATTTCGTTTCGTGCAGGGGCCCATCTTTACGAACATCCTGCTGGCGGACGAAATCAACCGTACGCCGCCAAAGACGCAAGCGGCACTGCTGCAGGCGATGCAGGAACGTGAACTGTCCGTGGGGCGCGAGACGTACGAATTGACGGAGCCGTTCTTCACCATTGCGACGCAGAATCCGATTGAGCAGGAGGGGACGTATCCGTTGCCCGAAGCGCAACTCGACCGGTTCATGTTCAATATCAAGGTTGGCTATCCTTCGGTCGACGAAGAAGAGCGGATCCTGGCTGCGACCACCAGAAACGAAAAGGTCGAAGTTCGCAAAGTGCTTTCGGCCAAGGCGATCGTGAACGCCCAGAAACTCGTGAATGCCGTGGCGGTCAGTGAATTCATCGTGAAGTACGCGGCACGGTTGGTGCGGGCCACACGCCCGCAGGACGAGGCGGCGCCGGACTTCGTTCGCGAACTGGTGGATTGGGGCGCCGGTCCTCGCGCCGGACAGTTCCTGATCAACGGTGGCAAAGCGCTGGCCGCGATGGACGGCCGCTTTTCGGTCGCGGTCGACGACATCAAAAAAATCGCGATTCCCGTCCTGCGACATCGCATCAGTACGAATTTTCAGGCACAGGCGGAAGGCATGACCAACGACGACCTGATTCGGCGATTGCTGGACGAAGTGCCCGAACCGGAGATTGCCAAGTTCGCGCAACCGCCCGCGTAAGGCCGCCCCACGTGCGGGTCGCGTCGGTGGTGCATTGGTCGGTCGTGCATTCATTTAGCGGAGTTGGCGACAAAAACACGAGGTGGTCTCATGCGACGTACACGATCGTTCGCTTTCCTGTTCGCGACCTTGTTACAGGCAACTCTTTCCGCCGCCGACCCGAACGTCGCCCGGCAACCGATCATCCTCGATACGGATATCGGCACGGCCGTCGACGACACGTTCGCTTTGGGACTGGCAGTAGCCTGCCCGGAACTCGAACTGCGCGCCGTCACGACGGTCACGCAGCAGGCCGAGGATCGGGCCTGGATGGTCTGCCGCTTCTTGACACACGTCGACCGCGCTGCCGTGAGCGTCGCGTTCGGCCGCGAGCCCCAACCGGCATCGCCGCTGGGTTTGCAGGTTCAATACCGGCGTCATCCGGCCGTGGTCTGGAATCGCACACTGCGTCCCGCGGAGGATGCGGCGGTCAAGGTCATGCACGACCAGTTGAAGGCCGCTCGCGGAAAGTTAACGCTGATCTGTGTAGGCCCGCTGACCAATGTGGCACAACTGCTGACGACGCATCCCGAAGCAAGGCCGTGGATCAAGCGGATCGTGGTGATGGGAGGCGCTCTCGATATCGGCTACGGCGGTCAGCCTCCAGCGGCAGCGGAGTGGAACATACGCAGCGATATCGCCGCCGCCAAAACCGTTTTCCAGGCAGGCGTGCCGCTGCTTGTCGTGCCGCTCGACGCGACCGCTGGAGTAACGCTGGACGACGCGCGCCGCGAACGGCTTTTCGCCAGGCACTCGCCACTGACGCATCAAATCGCAGCCCTTTATCAACTGGCCGACGAGCCGCGACCGACGCTGTTCGATCCGGTCGCCGTGGCGTTGGCGGTCGACGAGTCGTTTGCCGAATGGACAGCCTGCCGCCTGGTAGTGGACGATCGGGGACTGACGAAAGTGGTCGCAGGACGTCCCAACGCGCGCGTCGCCCGGTCGCTGGATCGTGAGCGGTTCTTGGACTGGTACGTCTCGCGCATCGTCGCCAATGGTCCAACGGTCCTGCCGCAACCGCCCGGTAATCCGTCGGTCGTCATCCGCCCGAACGGACTTCCGCAGCGCGTGCACGTTTTCGAAGACTACGAAACCGATATCGAATCACGCTGGTGGCTCGCCGGCAGGCTGGAGACGAACGAGGTTCCCGCCGGCAGCCGGCGTGCCTGCCGCGCTGTCCTGACGCAAGACTTTGACGCTCGCATGGGCGACACGAAGACCATGTACAAGGCCGTCGTGTTCAATCCGGTTCCCGGACCGCCGATGGGCGCCCGCACGAGATTGCGATTTCGCTACAAACTGCAGGGGACTGACACGATTCGCGTGCAGCTGTTCAGCCTGTCGCGCGGCTTCCACCGCTATTTGTCGCTTGCCGAACTTCCCCAGGGCACTTGGTCCGAGGCGACGGTCGATATGACTGCCATGCGCCGTCCGGACGGCACGGGCGGACCGCTCGCCGCCGATGAACGGATCGACGACATCCAGTTCTACATCGATCCGCGCGCCGATTTATGGATCGACGACATCGTCCTCTACGAAGCGGCCGCAACGCCGCCGAACGAACCGTTCCCCGCCCGGTTTCTCTTTACGGGCTGGTTTGATACCGGCAAACAGGGGCAGGAGTGGCCGGGAGATTTTGAGATCGTCTTGCACGACCGCCCGCGGACATGGGACATGGCCCGCTCGGTATTGCACGCGAAAACAAAAATGCCCTGGATGCGGATTCAGCTCCGCGGGCAGCGTCGTTTGGGCGAGTCGACTCGCTTGCGTTTCCAATACCGCCTCGACGGGCCAGGCAGGTTGCACGTCGTCCTGGTGAACAGCGAAACCAACCAACGCTATGAAGCGGTGACGGCAGACCTGCAAGCCAACATGTGGTCCGATGCATCGCTGGACTTCCCGGTACCGGAAGCGGCCGACGAAGACCGATTTGTCAACGAAATCCAGCTGACCTCAACGTCAGGGGCGGAATTCGCGATCGACGACCTGCTGCTTTACGTTCCCGGCGAGGAACCGTCGACATCCCCGTAGTTGGACAGCGCCACCTTTGCGGAATTCCGCGAACATCCAGCACACGCCTGAGAGCTCAACGGATCTGCGTCAGACTATCGTACTCTTGCCGCAACTTGCCTTGAGCATGCTGCCACGTGAAATGTTGCAGGACGTGACGTCGGGACGCGGCGCTCAACTGGCCCGCGAAATGCGGGTCGCCATGCAGCCGCAGCAAGCCGTCTTTGATGGCCTTGGCCGACCCGGGTTTTACCATTACGGCGTGCCTGCCGTTTGTGGCCAGTTCCGACACCACCGGAATGTCGCTGCTGATCAACGGCGTGCCACTCGACATGGCCTCCAGTACCTTCAACGGGCAGCAGCCCTGTAGCAAGTTGCGATCATTGCCGCGCAGCGGCGCCAGGACGACATCGTGCCGGTGATGCAATGCTGCCAACTCCTGCTGGCTGCAGGGGGGCAGCAGTTGGAAGTGCCCCGCGATATCGAGTCGCCGGGCTTGACGCTCGAGGTCGCGGAGCTGCC
>CALBSZ010000071.1 GCA_937967665.1 uncultured Planctomycetaceae bacterium | reverse complement strand
AGGGTAAACTGGGCCTCGCCGGGCAGCGTGCCCACCTTGATGCTGACCAGTTTTCGCAGCCGCTGTTCCGCGTCCAGCGTAAAACCGGCCGTGGACTTCTTCAGCGCTCCGGCCGTGGTCGCTTCGACAACAAACGAACCGCCGGTCAGTTTGCTATCGGTCCCATTGACCAGGCCAATCGGCACGCGGACATGATCGCCCGTGGTGACTTCCAGCGGAAGTTTCGGTTCCAGGTAGAACGGTTCGACCGATTCGATCTGGATCGAACTTTGACCGATAGCGCCGCTGGTGGAGAAAGCATCGGCGAAAGTGCGGAAGCTGGTGACCGCATCGTTTAACGCAAATTCAACACTCGCCTTGCCAGTCTCGTCGGTCTTGATCCCCGCGTTCCAGTACAGCGTCTCGGTAAAATCGACTCGAGATCCCGGTTCACGATTCGGGCGAAGTTCATGGGCGTAAACACGAACCGCGACGAAATCGTTCGCCACGGCCTGCTGCCGCGAGCGGCGGGCAATCTGATTCTCCGCCAACTTCTGGTCTTTCCTCTGGAGTGCTTCCAGCATGCGTTTCGCTTCTGGACGACCTGCATTTTCTCGCAAGATGATGTCCTCTGCGTTACCGAGGATCTCTTCATCGGCAGCATCGGCAGCAATCTTCGCGTCCAATTGCGGAGGCGCTGGTTCCGCTGCCGCAATCTCGGGCACTTCGGCCACCGGTGCCGGAATATCCGCGGGCAGCGCGTCGGGCACGGGTGCGGCCAGGTCCGCTTCGGCCGGCGCACCGAAATCGTCAATTGCTCCGGCGGGAGCGGCAGGTTTTGGCGGCAATGGGGCTTCCGCGGCAGCGCGTTCGACGCGCTTCTCCAATTCGATCGCGGCGTTACCAGGAGCCGCTTGCAGCAATTTCGCCACTTCCTGCTTGGACTGCAAACGCAACGCCAGCACGCGACGCGCCGCATCGCCATGCTCTTCCAGAAACTTATCGAAATCCATGTAGGCAAAACGACGCCAACCTTGCGTTCCCAATAGCAGGTCGACAGCCAATTCGGCGTCTTCGTTTTCCGGATCCAGATAGACATGGGCGTCGGCCAGGTCCTTCACTTCATCTTCCAGGAACACCATGACGGGTAGCCGCGGAGCCTGATCGCGGGTTTCAATCATTTCCAGGACGCTGTCATCGGTGACGGTGAGTCCCACGACGGCCGATACAGGGTTCCCCTTCGCATCGGTGGTCACCACGCTCAACTTCGCGGTTCCACCCGGCGTGTACTGTTTGGCATCGGGGATGATTTCAATGTGGACGGCCTCGGCCGGCTGGCGAAACACCAGTCGCTCTGCCAACGGCCTGCCGTTCGCATCCCAGACGGTCGCCACCAGCACACCGGCCGCGGAATCGGGTGGCGTGAATGTGACTTTCGCCAACCCGGAGGTGGTGTCGGCGAAATTCAGCCTGGCAATTTCTGCCTCGCGCTGCCGCAGCGTCACGGAAAACGCCTGGCCGTCGCTGGTGCCCGCCTTGATCACCACCGGCTCGCCCGCGGCGTAAACGTCCTTGGTGGAACGGACCACCGCGCCTGCCTTCACTTCCGGTAGCGGATACGTCGTATCGATTCCCGAAGGTTGCGTGATCTTCAGGGTGTACTTGCCCGCCACTGCCGGAGTCAGGCTGAAGCGCCCACGGCCCTCGTGCTGGCTCTTAAACTTCGCCACTTCGTTGCCTTCCTGGTCCCCCACGATACCTGCCAGGCCGGCCGGCTTCTTGCCGGGTGTAAAGGCTTCGAAATAGATGCGATTCGGAATTCCGGCGATCAGTTCGCCCCCTTCCGGATATAAGGTCAGATCGACGGTCTGTAGCAGAATCGGAATCGTCTTGCTGGCGGTTTCGACGATGCCGCCATCGTCGATGACCATGGCCAGCGTGCCTTCGCCCCGCTGGATGTCCTGCGGCAAATCAAAGCGAGCCACACAGTTCCCTTGATCGTCCACCGTCGCGGGACCGCGAAACACCTCGGCGCCGTCGACCCGCGCGGTCACCGTGACTTGCGCTCCGGCCGGGACGCCGCCTTCAGCGCGTTCCACGGAAAGCGTGGCAGCGACTTTATCGCCCGGCCCATAACCGTCACGCAGGAACTTGATCTGCGACTTCAAGCGCGGCGCCCGGTAGGCCCGGATATCGAACTTGCGTTCGCCGGGCGCGTAGCCATGACCGGGATACGTGACTTTGATCGTGTACTCGCCACCCGCCTGTTCGCTCGGCACCTGCCACTGGAAGCCGAACACACTGTCGGCGGAATTGACCCAACCCGAGGCGACGGAATCGCCCTTGGGACCCTGGATGTCGAACGCCGCCGGTACCTGGCCTTCCGCAGGGAGCGGTTTGCGCGTGGTATGGTGCAGGATAACGCCGCGGACGTACATGGTTTCGCCCGGCTTGTACATCGGCTTGTCGGTGCTCAGATGCGTCAAGTAGCGTTCGGTGCGGCCGAGTACGTCCGAGGTCGAGACGACGGGTTGCTCGCGCGTCGCAGACGCCTCGGCCCACGTGGTGACTTGCCAGACGGCACCTAATAAGGACAGCATGCACCAAAGTGCCAGTAAAAACCTCGGCTTTGACATCGAATGACTCCTGTGGACGGTAGTGAGATGGGTCGTGATTCCAATCGTGCCAATCTGATGACGAACGTGCAATCTCAGTAGTTCCCGAATAGTTTGGATAGTTGGGAATTTCGGCCGATTTGCGACTTCGCAGTCCCGATGAAAGGCACACCGAAAGACGCTATACTGAGCGGCTTTCCCATGGGGAGATTTCAACTTGTTGCCCGCAACGCTTGAACGACACATCATAAACGATCGCGAAGTCTGCCTGCGAATCGGCGTCGATATGGGTGGCAGCGACATCAAGTTCGGCGCGACAAACCTGGGTGGAGACCAGATTCTGCTGCCCGAAATCGTCAAACGCCCCAGTTTGACGCGGCAAGGGCCCGCCAAGACCGCCTCTCAAATGGTGGACGGGATCCGCGAAGTGATTGCGAAACTGGGCGCGGACTGGGCGCACATCGCCAACATTTCGATGACCGTGCCGTGCCCGTGCACTCCCGAGGGCGCCATTATCGAGGCGACCAATCTGGGGACGCCGGAAACCAAGTCGCAATGGCAATTGCCTTTCGGGGACACCCTTGCCGCCGCGGTGGAAGAGTTTTCCGGCATCCGTATTCCGGTCAGGGCGTTTAACGATGCCAACGCGGCCGGGCAGGACGACGACGTTGAACGGTTTGGTGTATCGACGACTCGCCGATCCAGTGTCTTCATCACCACCGGAACGGGCCTGGGCGGCTGCGTGATGATCAACGGCAGCGTGGTCGTCGGCGTCGGGCAAGCCGGCGAATTGGGACACGTGAAGTGCGCGATTCCGGCTCAATATGCCGCACGGTTCGCCGAAGAAACGAATCCTCCCTGCGGTTGCAGCGGTCATCAATGCGTGGAAGCCCGCGCCTCCCTGCAGGGATTGATACGGCGCATCGGCTGGGCGCTGAGCGATACCGGCGCCGCCTTTATTGGCGCCGACCTGCAAGCACGCGGCGAAACACTCAACCCCGCGGTACTTGCCAAGCTGCGCGACCTGCACGCGCAAGAACCCAAGCTGGCCGCCTACAATGTGCGTGATCTGGCGGACGACGACCAAGACCCTTTCTGCCGCTGGCTGCTGGAAGATTGGGCCATTGTAATCGGCTGCCTGTTTGCCAACCTGGCCCCCGTCCTGCACCCGAACCTGTTTATCATCGGCGGCGGACTTACCGAAATGTCCGCGAGTGCCAAGGACTGGTTCATCGACATCGTCCGCCGCGTGTACGGCGAAGTCAATTCCCAAGCCTGCTTCGATTCCTCTGAAAGCGATTGCGAAATCACGTGGAGCGTCAGTCAGGATCAAGGCTGGCGCGGCGCCATTCTGATGGCCATCCGCGCCGAACAAGCGTAGACTTCGGACCGAGTCAGAATACTTTTCTTACAGCTCGTCGGTTCAGAACTCGTATCAGCCAGGCGTATGTCATCTATTTGCGGAACTTGTTCATGAACGGCTCCTTCGTCACGTAAGAATGAAGGAAACGCGAGAGTCGCAAGGGGCGCAAACGTCGCAAACGCTTGCGTCTCTCGCGCCACTTGCGCCTTTTGCGTTAAATCCTGTCACCGGTGAAAACTCTTTCCCAGGGCGTTGCCCTGGGCTAGGTAACATGCTGGACCTTCGGCCCGAAACTGAACAAATTGCGCAACTTCAAAACTTGCGCTTCGAGCTTATATGACTACGAAACCGGGCGCTGTCGGAATACACTTGGCACGTTGGAGTGAGTTCTTGAATCACACGCAGAACACCGCGACACCAGGCAAACACGCGTCCCGACCAGCGCCACGCGCCTTTCCAGTTCCGCTGCGGCTCAGCTGTCGTCGACCCGTTTCACGAGGAGATAAAGACCGATCGAAGACACAGACCAAGAATTCGTCGCGTAGCATTGAACGAAACGCAAGGGGCGCGAAAGGCGCAAATGCATGCCCAGCTCGACAGATGTGGACACGGAGATTCCTACTTGAATGCGTTAGGTCCAACTTCCTTGTTCTCGACCCGCAATGGGTTAGGATATCAATCGTCACGTGGCGGTTCGTCTCAAAGGTGCGAAGACGCTGCTAATTGAGAATAACATCCACGAAACCGATCAAAGCAATTACCAACACAACGAAGAGCATCAGAGCTGGTATCGTTATCGATGTCATTGATGGTCTGGCCGATTCACGGCGTTTTCTCTGAATCCAAAATGACATCATCTCCCCCTCTAAAGAAGCTCAACTATAACATCTTTCTTCTTTTGGAGGTCTATATGGATCGTGCATTGGGAATCCCGCATGGAAGAACGATTGACAATGGGCCGTTCTACTAACAATCGGCACGCTTCGCAGCATCCTTCGTGACGTCGGTATGTCGCCAACAGAATTTGCCGAACGGTTTTCCAACTAGCGCTGTCATTACGTCGCATTCAAGGAAACGCACGGGGCGCAAACGCTTGCGACTCTCGCGCCCTTTGCGCCTCTGGCGTTGAATTCCGTCACGGGAGAAGCAGGCCTTCAAAGCTGCCAATCCAGCAGACGCAGGCGGCGTATCGGGTCGTCGGCAAGGTAAATCAGTTCATCGACGCGATCGTCCTCTGTCGACGAGGGCCTCAGCGTGTCCAACAGCAGCGGCTGCCAGACGAGCGGGGCAGGGGAGGGAGGCGGCGGCGCGGCGGGTACCGAGATCCAGCGCAGCGTGTTCAGGAACGAATTCGCCTGGTCACGGGCGATCGCCAGGTCCGCTCCGTCGACCAGCGAGTCGCGGTTGTAGTCGAAACGGTCGGTGACAGCGGCACGGTTGGTCATGCCGTGCGGGTTGTCTCGAGGGCCGGCGTAGTCAAAGCCATTGACCACAGCCTGCCCGACGGAATCCCCCACGGCGTTGCCGAAGTAAAAGACGTCGTTGCTTGCCAGACCGGTGCGTCCGTTGGCCAGGACCGTCACTTCCAGCCAGGTATTCCGAATCAAATTGTCGTCCCAAGAAATCACGACGCGGTCCGCGCCGCCGACCCCGGCTCCGGAGCGCACCGTCACGCTGGCCGGCTGCGGTGCCGCGGTCCAGGCAGCGGACGGGTCTTCATTCCCGTTGCGAAAAACAAAATCGCTGGCGTCAATCGCCGTGCCGTTCGTCGGGTTCTGCAGGTCGATCATGACACCGTTGATGCCGCGACTGTAACTCGAATAGTTTTGAAACGATGTCGTATGCCCCGGCAGCAGCGCGGACTTGTCGTCAGCGATGGCGTTGTCGTCGCTGACGTCATCGAAGTACGAATTCTTGTAAAACAAGTGCCGCCCCACAACGGACGGCGGTACGCCGTCCGTGACTCCCGTGACCGTGACGCTCACCGTCGCCGTGTCCATCGACCCCCAGCCGTCCGTGATGGAATATTGAAACGTATCCACAATCGATTGCCCGCTGTTCAGCGCCTGCAGCAGGCCCGCGGATGTCGGATCGTAGCGGAACGAGCCATCGCTGTTCAACGTAACCTGGGCTCCATGGATTGACGAGAACGTTCCCGCGGTAAGGTTCAGATTGCCGCCAATGGCAGAGGGGTCGTGGTCGTTGCCGAGGACGCCGGGTGGTGCAATGTCAAGTGTCGTGTCTTCATTGGTCGCGTAGCCAGGATCGTCAACGGCGACGAAGTAATCTTCGTGGAGCTGACGGTGGGCATCTTGCGTGGCTGGATCGGCTCCCACGTCGACCAGTCTCTGGCAGAACAGGACCAGGTCCGCGTAATGGATCAAGCCATCGCCGTTCATGTCGGCGGCGGGACTGAACTGCGTGTTGTCTTGTTCCAACAGCCAGCGGAACGTGTTGACGTCGTCGACGTTGTACTGGCCGTCGTAGGTCACGTCGCCCAGTCCCGCACCGATAATGGATTCCGTGAACTGCCCCGGCAGCCGCTGCACACTCACGGTCCCAGTTGGCTCGAACGTGACCGTTGTGGCGACATGGTTTCCGTGCTGCAGCCCGGTGTACCCAAAGACAAACTGGTCGCGGTCAATCTGAGCCGCCTGGCCGCCGGCATTCCCGAGGTCGAAACCGGGGACCGGCGTGCCGTTCAAGACGTAGTCGAGTATCTGCTGCTCGGTGATCGCTGCCGGCAAATCGCGAAAGACGTGGACGCTATCGGCCGTTTTATCCAGCGATTGAATGACCAGATCACGATTCTCCAAGGTACCGGGATCGTTCTGGAATGGATCGAAACTCATCACATCGACTTGCGGAGGCAAGCGGTCGACGTACACCGATTTCCGAAACGAACTGTAAACCGGCGGCCCGCCGTCGTCTCGATGCCGGAAGGCGATCACTTCGATGAAGTGTGTGCCTTCGGCGAGTTGTGTCGCGTCGACGGTCTGGCGGAATTCACCGTCACCTCCAGTCCAGAGATCGGAGTGCTTCGTCTGAAACGCTTCAAATCCGTAGGACACGGAACCGGGCGTCGTATAGTCGATGTAGCCGTTGCCGTTGGCGTCGAAGCCTCCGTCGATGCGCAGCAGCGCGTTATCTCCGTCGGCCGGCGCATCGCGGATGGAACCGAGCAGGTTGACCGGCACGGTTTGCAACTGAACATCGAAGGAATCCGCTTTGATCACGTGCAAGTCGGACAGGCGGGTTATGCCGTTGTCGTAGTCCGTGGCGTTGGGCACGGAACCGGGAAGGATCGAATCGACATTCGACAGCTGCAGCCCCGCCGGCGCTTGCGGCGTCGCCAGCCCGTACACCACGTAACCGCTGTTGTGATTGTTCCCGTTGGGCGAAGTATTGCGAGGAATGCGGAGACTGACTTTCGACTGGCATTCAAAACAATCGTTGGTGACTTGAATGACCTCGGGGATATCGTCGAAAGGATCGATCGCGGGATTTGACGCGTTGCCGGTGAGTTCCACTAAATAGGTGCCGTAGGGCAAGTCGACATTCACCCAGCGCTCGTCGAACCCACCATCCAGACGGTTGCTCAACCCGACGACCGCCGACCCCGATCGTTCAAAGGCGAACAGTTCCTTTTCCAGCCAGCGTTCGCGGAAGTCGCCGCGGCCATGCGTATTCCGAATCTGCACCAGCTTCTTGACGGCATCCCCGTAAACGCCCCCTAACGCATCACCGCGGCCGCCTTTCGGAAAGTCCCGATTGTCTCCGAATTCCTTGCCGTTCAGATAGACAACAGCATTTCCGGGCAACATCAACATGTAGGCGTGCGCCACGTTGCCGAGGTGCGGCGGAAAGTCGTCGTGACTCTGCACGAACTTCACGCCGGCCGAACCGTTCCTCAAGCCATCGTCGAACGTGTCCATGTCCGCGTAGACAATGTTGCGCCAATCGTTGGCGAAACCGTTGCCGGTCAAGTTGTCTCGCAAGACGAAATACTGCGAGAAATCGAGCACGTCCCGGTTGCCGCCGATGCGACCAGGATCAAAGGGATTAATGTCCTTGCGGATGAAACCCTGCAGGTAGGACCGGTTGCCGTCGAACACTTCGCTGTAACTGAAAACATGCTTCGGCGAACCGTCCAGGAGCAAACGCGGGTTCTGCCGATAGACCGCGCGGTCGAAAAAGTTGAATGCAAAACCTTCCACATGCTTGGCGGCGTCCAGACGAAAGCCGTCGACCCCGACCACCTGTACGGCCCACTGCAGGTATCGCATCAGGTAGCCGGTGGCATTCTCCTTGCCCGGGTCGCCGCATTCCGGGCAATCGACGTTGAACGAATAGATGGGAATTCCCGATTCGCCCGTGCTCGGATCAAAGACGTAAATCGCCGGTCCGTCCTTATCGGGATAGAATTGCCGATTCGATGCGTCCGGAAGGTTGGCCAGCCGGCCCGCGCCATCCGGAGTCGTTCCCGCACTGGGAATATTATCCGGATCGCCGGCACTCACCGGATGACGAATGAATTGGTAGTCCTTGGCGTGATTGATATCGACCAATCCCGCCAACCGCATTTGCAAATCGTCATAACGGTAGGCGGAATTGAAGTCGCCATCGATATCCCAGTCGGCGGTAATCAAGAATCCCGGATAGCCGCCCGATTCTACACATCCCGGTGTCGCAATGTCCGAAAAACCGGTGTGGTTAATGATCGCGTCCAGATGCAAGTCAACACTGGCTCGATCAAACGTGTCCGCCACGGTCTTGATCCCGGTCGCCGTGCCATACAGCGTTTCGTCGCGGGGACCTCCCAGATCAAAGCGATCGTAGACGTCGTACCCGACCGAAAAATCGCTGATGTCCGCGCGTCCCGGCGGCGGCAACCAGACGGCGCCGTAGCCGGCGGCAAAGACATCCGCGGTTCGCTCTTCAATCGTGTCGTAACTCGATTCAAACCATTGCAGGAACGCGGGCGGTGACGTATCGGCCAGCAGCAAACGGGGCTCGAGCGTTTCGAGCTTCCGTCTGCGGTGACGAGTCGGCTTGCGATTTTCGCGAATGCGAAGTGACACGTGTACCGTCCGAATCCGAAATGAATGCCAAGACAATTCCCCACTTATACTTCCCGAGCGTGTCAGGATCAAGGAATTCGGGGTGATTCGCGGCGTGCACCGGCGGAACGCGTGGTTTACGGTTCTGAACTAGTCCTTAAACAAGTATATGCCGGACGGCATTTTAGTCATTTGTTCTCGCGCAGCGTCAGCCGGCGGCCGAGGCCGTGAGCGATGTTCGAATTTGTTGTCGAGCATGATTTCGTTGGGTGCCCTGAGGGCGGTTTGGCGTTGGCGGCGGTACTGAGACTTACGTATCTCAGCTTCTCAGAGGCGCTGTTCATTCCAACGCAACGTTGAGCCAGCGGTTGAATATGTGCAGCGATTCGGTCCAGCCCAGCAGTCGCACGGTGAGTCGCCGACCGCTACGAATGATCTGCGCGGGCAGGCGTACGAATTGGGCGATGAATGTTTTCAACTCCATCCGAATCACTTGGCGGCGTTCGGCCTCGTGCTGCTCGCGCCAACGACCGGCAACTGGAACGCTCAATCCGATCCATGCCTTTAAGCTCCAAGCCAGCGACGTCATTACCATGTACGCCCAGTTCGACTCGAGCGTATCCACCGGTGCGTGAAGCGCTCGGCATTGATTCAGTTGCGCCAAAATGTTTTCCTGGTTACAGCGATCGTTGCTGCGATAGACTACTTCGTTGGTGCTGACATCTTTGCGACTTTCATTGGTCAGATAAAAGAAGTAAACGTAGTCATCGAACAAACGGCCTTGCTGGGTGACTTCCAATTCCTTACACACGATCACCAATCGGTAAGTCTGCTTGCAGTCGGTGGGACTGTAAGAAACTTCGGTGACCCACTCGGCACACAAGCGGTTGTTATCGAAGCCACGCCTGGCGACGACCTGCTCTTTGACATTCTGTGGGCGTGCTCGATCGGCCGTGGCGGGATTGTATTTGGGAGTCCGTGGCAGCGGTTTCCAAGCGGAATTTGCCACGTTTTCCGCGATGTCCACCAGTCCGCCGTAAGCCTTCATGCCAAACAGGAACTTCACACCAGCCTGGTGCCAGCGATCCAGGTGAATCGTTTGTGTGAACGCGGTGTCACCCCGCAACACGATCCTG
Organism: uncultured Planctomycetaceae bacterium; assembly: GCA_937967665.1. Classification (GTDB taxonomy): domain Bacteria; phylum Planctomycetota; class Planctomycetia; order Pirellulales; family Pirellulaceae; genus CALBSZ01. The sequence continues at coordinate 1,006 of CALBSZ010000071.1, read as the reverse complement.
CGAAAGCCCGCTTGCTGGCACAACTCGATCGCACGATCGGCCGCGCTGGAGGCTCCTTCCTGGCTGGGCCGGTTCCCGCTGCGGTTGACCACCCGCAATACTTCGCCCGTTTCGGCTAACGTCAACACCAGCGGATGGTAGCCCCAGGTACCCTTATAGCTGACGTCCATGCCGGCTTTGCACTGGCCAGTGGTTTCGACGATCTTACCGTCCATCTCGATGGTGGCTTGGTCAAAGAACTTATCGTCTTGCCGTTTCCAAACGTCCAAGCGAACTTGATCGAAAGCATCTTGGAGACGATTGATGTGATAAGGCTTGAACCTGCGACAGAAGTCGCCGGCCGTGGTCGGATCGGGAATCCGCTCGGCCCCCATAGAATCCAGAAAGAACTCATCATTGCGACGCAGTTCGATGTCTTGCAGGCAAGTGCCGCCGCACAGCGCGTTATAGGCAAAGTTCAAAACGTGATCGGATTCGTGCTACGGCATGTGCTTCTTGAACAGGTGTAGTGCGTCGTCGACCCGATTTGGCAGTCCGATCTTCATGGCGAATGCATGAATGGCAGCCACACCACCGTACGCGGTGCCGCCTGCTTTTTCGGCTAATTCGTACGCGGTGTTGCCCCCCTGAATCATCGGCACACCGCGATCGCAGGCAGACGATTGTTCTAAACGTCGAATTAAACGTCGTTTGCGTCGTCGAATCAAATCTGCTTTAATAGTCTTCACTCGAAATCTCCATCCTTGTTGACAAGCAGAAACTTGGGCCTATCCAAAAAGACCAACGATCTGCCGGATATTTCGAGTTTTTTATGCGCAAATCCCGTGCCAAACATCGGGCATGTGCTTATCTGAGGACTAGTACTACAGCGCAGGGTTGACGGTAGCGAAAAGGGGACTGGCTCCATCGTTGTGGTTGGTTCGTCCCGAAAAAACCGGTGGATCGATGGTGCCTGTCCCGAATGGCACTGTCGCCATGCAGCTTGCGCGTAGATTGAGATGGGCGT
>CALBSZ010000070.1 GCA_937967665.1 uncultured Planctomycetaceae bacterium | reverse complement strand
TGCCCATCAAGACGTAAAAGCCTTTGTCGATGCAGGGCGTGTCTTGGAACTCCTCATGGGCATGGCGGGCGCCCAGCGGCGGAATGGCCGCGTCGAATGCGGTGGTGTAGCCGAGCCCCGCGTACTTGTAGCCGGTTGCAAACGTGCTGGGCACGCTTCCCATGGTGCCGCTATGCGTGTTGGCGGTCCGCATGATTCGCTCGCCGCGCCGCTTCTCCTCGGGCCGCATCTTGCGGGCCACGTTCACCTTGGGACCGGCAATGTGGCAATGCATGTCGATCCCGCCCGGCATCACGACCAGATCGCGGGCGTCGATGGTCCGCGTGGGGCGGGTCTCGCCATCCTCTGGCGGGGCGACGATCTTTCCGCCGGCGATCCAGATGTCGCGAACCTCGCCGTCGATGTCGTTGGCAGGGTCGTACACCGTTCCGTCGGCGATTTTCATCAGATCCGTCATCGGCTCGCCGCCAGCGATTGGACGCGTCGCTCAATCTGCGAGAGCACCTCGTAGTCGCTCGGGTGGGGCGACTCCGTGGCCGGGCGGAGCGGAATCGGCACGTCGTCCATCCGATAGACCGTGCCCCCGGTGTTGATGCCGTAGGTGGCGACGCTGAAGGCGATCTTCGCCGCTCGAGTGCTGGGCGTCACCTTCGTGTCGAGCGCGATGTAAGGAATCGACGCGAGGTGTTCGCGGGCGGGCTGCGAGAAGTTGGCCATCGGGTCGCAGGCTATGATCAACGCGCAATCGGCTTCGCGATTGGCAAGCGTGTCGGACGTGGTGTACTCGCCAGGATTGAACCGCGGATAGCCCCGCGAATGATTCACGCCAAACGGGTACCCGGTCCGCCACGACACCACGTTGTCGGCGCCGGTTACGTTGCCATGTCCCCGGTTCGGCTTGGCCACAAACCGCGTGAATGCGTTCATGTCGCGGGTCAGCGCAAGCAAGGCTTCGCTGTTGCAGTGTTTGCCGCGGGTCATAGTCAACCCCATGCCGAAGAAGATGACGCCGAACTTGGCAGCCTTCATCCGCTGCATCACGTCTTCCAACACGGCAAGTTCCACGCCGGTGTCTTCCCGCACGCGCTCCGGGTCAAGCGATACGCCTTTAGCCAACGCCCGCAACGTCCACAGAGCTTCAAAGTCGCGACGCGGCTTGATCTGCAGGAAAATGTCGGCCGTCTTCGCGCTTTTGGTCTTACGGACATCGACAACGACGCACGTCCGATCCTTGCGGCCATTCGGAACGAACATGCCCTTGGGCATGAGGCTGTACTTGGTGAAATGCCGCGGGTGGCTTTCCGCCGGATTGGAGCCCCAGAAAATGATCATGTCGCCGCGATTGCGAACTTCTCCCAGCGAGCAGGTGACTTCGCCGACACCTTGAAAGGCCATTCCGGACGGGCCATGACAGACGCTGGTCGTGGTGTCGACGTTCCCGCCGATCCAGTCGGCAATCCCCACGGCCACGCGCTGGGATTCGGTGGTGGTATCGCTGAGCCCGTAGATAATGGGGTACTTGGAATCGGCCAGGATCCGCGCCGCGCGTTCGATCCCTTCTTCCTTGGTTGCCGGTTGGCCTTCGATCAAGCAATGCGGACGGTCCTCGACTTCGTGATTCAAGAACCAGGCTTTCCCCAAAACGCAGGCCCGTTTGGCTTCAACAATGTGCGCGCCGTCGACGGTGAGGTCGATGTCATCGCAGACGCAGCCACAGAACGTGCAGGTGGCATCGGTGACGATTTTCAATTCAGATTCAACGGTGGACATAATTCACGACTGGGGGGGCTAAAACTTGTTGAAATTTGACGGGCAGGCGAGCTCAATTCAAATGCGTTCCATGGTGACGTCAAAGCCTTTACTGGTGGGCATTCCGGAACCGTGGGTATCGCCACCCATTAATCGACTGGACAGGTCGCCGTAGGCAATGAATAACAGGCCGGGCGGGAGTTCATCTCCCTTGGCGGTCGTTACGACCACTTCGATCTGTCCAAATTCGCTCGTCACCCGCACCGTATCGCCGTCGGTGTAGCCGAGCCGCTCCATGTCCTCGGGCGCGACTTGGAGCGTCGTGATTTCGGACTGATAGTTTTCGCCGTATTTGCCTTCGCTGATCCCGCAGCCCTGCTTGCTGGTGCGGCCGGGAATCATGATAAATGTCTCGCTCATGCAACCCATTTTCGCTGCTCCGCGCCGGATTTACTAGGGGCAATTCCAGACTGGCGTGCCCGCGGCACAAACGCCCGATGTTTTCAGGGGCCGCCCGCCGCGGGGAATGCATCAAGATCCAGCTGAGCACGCAGCTCGGCGCAGATCCAGCCCTCCTCGGTCCAGTTTCTCCAGAGATTGTACGCGGAAACCGCGTCCTTGAATTCGGCGGGGCCCAGTTGCGCGTGCGGGTCGTCGGGGAGCGGTTCAGAGAGCATCCGCGCGGGGAGCGTGTCTTCCTCGGGCGACCAGCCAGCTTGGATGTTGAAAAGTTTCTTGGCGGTGACAATCCGCGCCGCGATCTGTTGCAGTTCCGTGCTGGCCACGTCCCAACCGCTGACCAGGTGCAACATTTCCGCTGCGTCTTCGTAGAAGTCCTCGAACACTCCGCGCAGGAACTTGCAGAGGATCAGTGAATCCATGATCGCCGCTTTGTCTTCGGACTGAGCCGCCAACCGTGCGGTGTGTTCGCTGATTTGGCGACGGTCGACGAACGCGGAAAAATCGACTTCGTAAGCCCCGCTGCGATTATGATCGGCACCCCGCGCGCCGACTGCCAGCCCGAGCGCCATGGTTTGCAACGCGCGAGGTTCGTAGCCGGGCATTTCCAGACCTTTGACTTGCGGGGCCCAGCGAATGCTGTCGTGGCCGATGTGCTCGGCCAGCCGACGGCTGCCCAACGCGAGCACATCGCCCAAATCCTGTCGCGCCGCGATCAATTCAATCGCCCGCAAAAGTGATTCGCCATTTCCAAACCGCAGCCAGGGCGCGTTGAGGAACCCGCGTTCCGCGCATTCCATGGCAAAGGCCAGAGTGCCGCCTGTACTGATGGTGTCCAGTCCGAGTTCATCGCAGCGTTTGGACGCCAGCAACACGACCTCGGGATCGCGTATGTCACAGAGCGATCCCAGTGCGAAGAGGTTTTCGTATTCCAGTCGAACTCGGTCTTTCCCATTGTCCAGCGAATAGAGGTGTTCGCAGCCGATCGTGCAGGCCGCGCAGTAAGCTCGCGTGCGGGAACGCGTTTCCGCCAGCGACTCGGGCGCGATCGCTTCGGCGCCGGCGAAGGAACCTTGTTGAAAATTGCGCGTCGGTAGCGCCTTCAGTCGATTGAAGACAAGCAGGTTGGTGGCGGTGCCCAGCTCGCGGTACTTCGCCGTGGCGGGGCCGAATGATTTCTTGGAAAGTTGCCTGGCGTATGCGATGAGTGGTTCGGGGTGCGCCCAGCGGATTTCGCGAGAACCTCGCACGACCACCGCTTTCACGTTCTTTGCACCGAGGACCGCTCCACTGCCGCCGCGGCCGGCATGCCGGCCGTCGTGCGAAATCGTGGCGTACAAGACCTGGTTCTCGCCGGCGGGGCCGATCACGGCGAACTCGAAACCGCCAGGATAGCGTTCCTGCAATCGCTGTTGCGTGGCCGAACACTCCAGGCCCCAGAGGTCGCCGGCCGGTTCCAGGTGAACGTGGCCTTCGTCAATAACCACGATCGATGGGACCGCGGCCTTGCCCGTCAGTACGATCGCATCGTGTCCTGTCTTCTTGCCGGCGATGGCAAACCCGCTGCTGGCGAGGGAATCGTTGATGCGCTCGGTTAACGGGCTCTTGCACACCACGGCAAACTTGGCGGAAGTCGTCAGCGGACTGCCGACCAGCGGGCTGAAAGCGAACGCTAGCGATGCTTCCGGCGACAGGGCGTCGGCGGCCGCGGCGTTCTCCTGCAATAGCAACAGGGTGCCGAGCCCGCTGCCTCCCAAGAACTGCCGCAAGCGTCTTTCAGGCAGCGGGAGCGCCGTTGCCGCGCCGGCAGTCAGGTCGACGCGCAAACAGGTGCCGTGATAGGCGTGCAGCGTCGATGTATCCCGGTCCGGCATCAGGTTTCCCAGCCCCGTTTATCCTCCGGCGTCCGAGGAAAGCAGCAGTATTGTATCGCCATGGTGAACGACCATCGCGGGGTCGTTGACGAATCGATCACCATTGATGTTCGCGGAAAACGAAGGCAGTAAGCGATCGCCGAGCACGCACGAAAACGCAAATTGCGGGAATTGGTTGGCGATTTCCGAGACGACTTCGCCGAAAGTCGTTTCCGGTGTTTCAAACGTCAATACTACGTCACTTACCCCCGCGCGGCTACGTGGGATCCCATAGAATTCAACGCGCAGGTTCATCTTACTTTTCCACGACCCAGATATTCCGATAGCGAACGGGGCAGCCGTGATTCTGCAACTAGATCGGTCCCGTTTCCGGGCCGGGCTTGCTCCGCGCGGCCGTCTGATTCCGTTCGCCCGGCAGTTCGACGTCGTCGTGAATAATGACCCCGTTCAGTTTCACGGTGACTCGCGGGTTGGCAACGAGCTTGCCGGCATCGTCGAATTTAGCCGCCGTATAGTCGATGTCATACGTTTGCCAGGTGAGGGGCGGGAAGCACATGTTCAGGTCGCAGTCCTTGACCGAATACAAACCGCCGCATTCGTTCATCTTGCCCGCCAGGCCAAACGAGTCGAGCATCTGGCATTCGTAGCGGCCTTGAATGTAGATCCCGCTATTGCCGCGACCTTGTCCGCGGTCTTCCGGTTGGTAGGGAAGGCGAAACTCCAGGTGCACCTTATGGCTTTGGAACCTGGCCTTGCTGGTGGTTCCCTGGCACAGCAGGCCGTCTTCCACGACGCCGTTGATCCAGCCGTCGGCATTCGTGCCGTCAAACAGGACGACAGCGCCGGCCGGCGGTTTTTCACCCAAGGTGGGACTCTTGCGAACGATTTTCTTCAAGTCACCGAGCTTCTTGCCGTCCGGATTGAAGCACTCGATCTTCCCGTCGGCCAGCGTTCCGCTGCCATGCTCGTCCTTAAACGAAACTTTGCCGTCGACGAGCGAACCTTTGGCGCGAACTGGATCTTCCCCGTTCCAGCCGTCACCGGGCAGGCCGCCGTGATAACCGACGAGTTCGAATTGACCCTTGCCCAGGGCGATGACCTGTGCCCCGAACTTGTCCTTGCCTTCCTTTGTCTGAAATTCGCCTACGTATTCTCCCTGGATGGCGAAGTCGGCGTCGGTTTTCTCCGGGTCGGTATATTTCGGCCCGGCAACGGCGTGGGAATACGCCGCGAGTGAAAAGAGTGAAACGAGGATCAGGGTGAATAAGGTAAATCGTGATCGCATCATGGCAACTCCTGGGAAAGGCAGGCAAGGTTGGTGTGTGTAGGGTTGATACAAAAAGCTTGCCTTATTGTGAGTCGTGAAGCGTCGCCGTGCAAGCGTCCGCTCGCGAAGTGTTCGATAAATATACGGCCGTGCCGCTCCGAGTCGGATCGTGATTTCCCGGTCAACCCCCCGGTGTTGCCGCTGTTTTTTCCGAGTTCTGATGCGTCCACGGCGCCAGCATTTACGGGCACGGCCGACCATGGGCTACACGTGTGCAAAGCTTGGCGATTAAAATGTCGGTGAACCTTTCGGCGCGTGACGAAAGCCCTTTCAACAATTATGGAAGTTTTCCACATGGCAATCCATTTTACGGATATCGCATCACCGAAGCCGGATGTCGCGCAGATCGCGGCCGAGCACCGCACGATTCACGAAAAGCTGGCTGCCGCGACATCCGACGCGGACCGACTTGCCGCCCTCCAGCAATGGGACGCTTTGCGCCGTCGCGTGGAGACCTGGACGGCCCTGACCGAATTGCGATTCAATCAGGATACGCGCAATGTCAGCTACAAGGCGGAGCGCGAATACAGCGACGCCATTCGTCCGAAACTGACCGAATTGGATGTGGCGTTGAAACGCAAGCTGGTCCAGAGTGACGATCGGAAATCACTGGAAGAATATCTGGGCAGGCAATGTTTCGCGCTCTGGGAATCCGAAATCACGACGTACGATCCCGCGATCGAAGATGATATGGTGCGGGAAGCGTCGCTCGGCGCGGAATACATCGAGCTGACGGCCAAGGCCAAGATCGAATTCCAGGGTCAGGCCCATACCTTGTCGGAAATCACCAAGTACCGGGAAGAAGCGGATCGGGATCTGCGTTACGCCGCGGAACAGGCGCGGAGCAACTGGTTCACCGAGAATCGCGAACAGCTCGACCGTATCTTCGATGACCTCGTCAAGCTGCGGACCGCGATGGCGCGCAAACTGGGCTTCGAAAACTTCGTGGAACTCGGCTACAAGAGAATGAATCGGGTCGACTACGACCAGCACGATGTCCAGCGCTATCGTAACACCGTGCATGACGAGATCACTCCGTTGGCCGCCGCGCTGCGGGTCCAGCAGGCCCGTAAGCTCGGCCTGGACAAAGTGAAGTTCTGGGACCAGGGAATTCACGATCCGCAGGGCAATCCCAAGCCGCTGGGCGATCACGACTGGATGATCGAGCGCGCCAAGCAGATGTTCGCGGCGATCGGCGGGGGACTCGACGAATTTTTTGAAATCATGGTCGATTCGGGATTGCTCGACTTGAAATCCCGGGAAGGCAAGGCGGGTGGTGGTTTCTGCACCTCGTTTCCCAGCGCCGGCGTCCCTTTCATCTTCGCCAACTTCAACGGGACGAAAGGGGATGTGGAAGTCTTTACGCATGAGATCGGTCACGCGTTTCAATGCTATCTCAGCCGCAACCAGATCCTGATGGACTACCTGTGGCCGACCTACGAGTCGTGTGAAATCCATTCGATGGGACTCGAGTTCCTGACCTGGCCGCAGATGGAATTGTTTTTTGGCGACGCCGCCGAACGGTTTCGCCGTATCCATCTGGCGAATGGCCTGATCCTGTTCCTGCCGTATGGTGTTTGCGTGGACCATTTCCAGCACCTCGTCTATGCCAAACCCGACGCGACGCCTGCCGAACGGCATGGCATGTGGCAAGAAGTGGAACGCAGGTACATGCCGTGGCTCGACTACGGCGACCTGGAACACTACGCTCACGGTGGCTTCTGGCAAGGCCAGCGGCATATCTATTTGTCGCCGTTTTATTACATCGACTACACGCTCGCGCAAGCATGCGCGCTGCAGTTCTGGGTTCGCGCGGAGGAGGATTTCGGAAAGGCTCTCGACGACTACGTCGCACTTTGCCGGCGCGGAGGCGAGGCGCCGTTTCGAGAATTGGTGCGCGGCGCTGGTCTGCAAAGCCCCTTTGAAAAAGGGTGCCTGAGTATCCCCGCGGAAAAGGCGAAGCGGCTGCTCGAACTCTGAACCATTCCGATGAGTACCGTGACAGGAAATCGAAAATGAACAGCCGACAATTGATCAAATTGGGGGTACCTGACGATTGTGTCCGCGAAGCGGTCGTGGCGATACAGGCAGTCATGAAGCAAAACGACGTGAAAGGCAAGGATGTTAAGAAGCAGATCGTCGCCGTGGTGGACGATCCCGACGCCTTTCTGGACGACGCCTGTTTGGGCGAGTTCGCGGCTGCCTTGATCGCCGATCGCGAATTCACGCCGGCAGAACCGGTGGAGTATGAAACGTGGGGCGCTGATGGAATCGATGCCGGTTCACACGAACAAATGCGGCAGGCTTGCCGAGTGCCTGTGGCGACGTCCGGCGCCCTCATGCCCGACGCGCACATTGGATACGGCTTGCCGATCGGCGGCGTGCTGGCGTGTGACAACGCCGTCGTCCCGTATGCCGTCGGTGTCGATATTGCGTGCCGGATGAAACTGTCCGTGCTGGACATGCCCCTGGAAACACTCGATACAAAACTGGATCTTTACAAGACTTCGTTGGAACGGGGCACCCGGTTTGGCGTTGGTGCCAAGCACGAAAAACCACAGTCGCACGATGTGCTCGACCAGGACTGGTCGGTGACGCGGGTGACTCGCGAACAGAAAGATAAGGCGTGGAAACAGCTGGGAACGTCCGGATCGGGCAACCATTTCGTTGAATTCGGAGTGGTCACGCTGGCACAGCGCGACGAGGAATTGGGATTGGACGCCGGGCAGTACGTCGCGCTGTTGAGTCACAGCGGCAGTCGCGGCGCGGGCGCCGCGGTCTGCTCCACCTACAGCAACATCGCACGGGCCACGCTGCCCCGCAAATATGAAGATCTGGGACGACTTGCCTGGCTGGACCTCGATTCGCAAGCCGGGCAGGAATATTGGGCGGCCATGAATCTGATGGGCGACTACGCCGCTGCCAACCACGACGTTATCCATCGCCTCGTCTCGAAACTGCTAGGCGCGACGATCGTGGCCGGTGTCGAAAACCATCACAACTTCGCCTGGAAGGAAGTTCACGGCGGCAAAGAAGTCATTGTCCATCGCAAAGGCGCCACCCCGGCGGCCGCTGGGGAATTGGGGGTCATTCCCGGTTCCATGGCCGACCCCGCGTTCATCGTTCGCGGGTCCGGCAATCCCGCCTCCCTTTGCTCCGCGTCCCACGGTGCCGGTCGTCAACTGTCACGCAAGAAGGCGAAGGACAAGTACAACTTCAAGGCCGTCCGCAACGACTTGCTGAAGAAGGGAATCCACATCCTGTCCGCGGGCGCCGACGAAGTACCTGGCGTCTACAAGGACATCCGTGAAGTCATGCGGCAGCAAGCGGATCTGGTGAGCACCGTGGGGCGTTTCGATCCACGGATCGTCAAGATGTGCGGCGATGGCAGCAAACCGGAAGATTAGCCGGACAGCGCCGCGTTCCGTCATGATTGAGGGTAAAGGGGGCAGGAGTCAATTGCCGGAACGGCCCTTCGGGTGCTTC
>CALBSZ010000069.1 GCA_937967665.1 uncultured Planctomycetaceae bacterium | reverse complement strand
AGTTTGATTGGCCTCGCGGAGCTCGGCATTGAACTTATTGATATCAAAGTATCTATCAAAGAACGACTCACGGCCCGATATGTCGTAGCCGCTGTCAATCCTGAAATCGTCAATGGCAAGCATGGCGTCATCCAAGAATCTCACACTGGATTCGATTCTCGTTTCTAATGGAGCATCTGCTTTCGTAAAGTCAAACTCGAAGTTCAACTCGTGAACACTTCCTTCGAGATCAAGAGTGTCGGACCACCACTGAAAGCCCGCTGCTACGGCCGATTTGGCGGATGCAACTTCCAGTGGTGTCCAGTCTGAGAGATTAACATCGGTATCGCCATTCGATTCGAAAAACACGACGTTGACGCTAACGTCACCAACAAGATAGTTACTGTTTTCGTTCCAGCCCTCGGTCTCCGGTGGTGAAACGCTGATAATGTCAAATCCATAGTTGCCGGTATTACTCCCTGTGCCAAAAAACTCAACAGTGTAAGTTCCATCCGTGTCTGGAACGAACGCCATGGAATCGCCAATTTCATTTTCGAGGTTTCCTGCAATCTCAACGCCAACATGGTTTCGGCGTAGAGCTTCCTGCTGTAGTTCAACTCCGTCGGGATTTGTTAGCGAAAACCAACCTTGTGTAAGTGATCCTGGTTGAGTGCGAAGGAGTATTCCGTCTCCCACTTCTTCCTGAGTGACACTAAGCCGAAAGACATCACGGTCTGCTAGAGTATCGATCGAGCCAGTATACTCGCCACCCGCACGCGCGGGGTTTGTGTGAGGCGATACAGCATCTAGGCTCTCGTCATCGGCACCAACATGCTCCCAAACCGCGCGAAGTGCATTTTCACTACCCTTGTGGCTCAGTCTATAAGAGCTCTCATTGATGTTGCTAAAGGACCAGTCTTCATTTACTGCCTTAGCATAAGTATCTGCCAAGGATGTCTTTGAAGGATTAGTCATGGATTGAGTGATTGGAAAGTACGTTTCATTGCTTACATCATGAGGTACTCGATTGCCCTGTAGTCCAGGCCAATTGAAATGCTTACGTTCATCTGCCTTGCTGAGCATTTCGTAGCCCCAATCCAGATCCAATCTCTTGGCCAACATCCCTGCGTACTTGATGTCATCCGGTCCATCAATGGCTCCCTCAGGTGAGATCACAGTAACGTCGAAACCGAGCCCATATTGGTGCGTCGAAGCCCAAGAGGCCGTTCCCGCAACTTGGGTCTGATGCCAAGGAGTGCGGTATCCCTCATCCTTGCCACTAAGAATTCCAATGCCTGACCTTCGTACCAAACGAAGTAGCGACTCCCACCGCTCGCGCAATCGTGGCGCCCAGGAATCGAGCGGCGATAGGTTGCCGTGGCCTATTGCCGCAGATGAGGCAATGGCGGGTTGTGATGAGCCCAGCGAAACCAAGAAGCTGCTTGATGAGTCGCGTGTCGAAACTCCGGTCGACAATTCATCGAAGGCGTTGTTGTCTGAGTTGTCAAAGGCCAGTTGGGTTGGCGGCGTATCAATATCGATCCGATAGAGGCCGTTGTTTTCAATTACCCCGCACACGACTCCACTACATAGGATTTCGCCATCAACGATGGTGTAGTCGATACCCTTGCTGTATCCTCGACTTGAATCGTCAAAGCCAGCCGTCTTTCCGATCGTTAATGTTCCGGTTTGGGGAATCGTTGCATTGCGTGCGAGCTCGATATTCTGAATTACGCCCATCCAGTAATCAACGTCCACTCCGGTTGTCTTGCCTCTGATGGAATTGGAATTTCCTGGTTTTGAGTTAGCATACTCGACAACCGGAGGATTTCCATGTCAGGAACACGCAGGACGTTTACAGCGGAACAGAAGGCTGAAGTCGTGAGACGACATCTGCGAGGCAAAGTGCCCGTCAGTCAACTCGCAGACGAACTCAACATCCAACCAAGCCAGATCCATCAATGGATCAATACCGTGCTGGCTCAAGCCGAACAGGCGTTCGCCAAGACCGCAAAGCAGGACAAGCGGCGGTTGGCGAAACAGGAACAGGCTCGCCAGCAGAGAATCAAAAAGCTCGAAGCCAAACTCGACCTCAAAAACGAAGTCATCGCCGAACTCATGGAGGAGAACGTTAAGGCAAAAAAAGCCAATGGGGACCTCTGAAAGGGCGCTGGGTTCCTCATGATACACGCGACTCGATCATCGATTACCTCAAGTACTGGAACGATCGGTCCGAAATGCCCATGAAACGGTTGCTCGGCTGGGCCGGGTTGTCCGCCAGCAAGTTTCACGATTGGAAAGACCGCTACGGAAAGGCCAATGAACACAACGGAAAGGTCCCGCGCGATTGGTGGATCGAGGATTGGGAAAAGCAAGCTATCCTCGACTACCACGACCGCCATCCGTTGGAAGGTTACCGCCGGCTGACGTTCATGATGCTCGACGACGACATCGTGGCCGTCAGCCCCAGCACGACCTATCGCGTACTGCAAGCGGCGGGGCGACTCGACCGCAAGTCGGCTTCGTCCAGCCAGAAAGGAAACGGCTTTATTCAACCGAAAACCAAGCATTCGCACTGGCACGTGGACATCTCGTACCTCAACCTGGGAGGCACGTTTTACTTCCTCATCAGCGTGCTGGATGGCTACAGCCGTTACATCGTGCATTGGGAAATCCGCGAAGCGATGGAGGAACGCGACGTGGAGATCGTCGTGCAGCGGGCGATGGAAAAGCATCCGGGCGTCACACCGCGGATCATCAGCGACAACGGCCCGCAGTTCATCGCCAAGGACTTCAAGGTCTTTCTGCGGACGTTCGGCCTGAGCCACGTTCGCACGAGTCCTTACTATCCGCAGAGCAACGGCAAGCTGGAACGCTGGCACGGCACGCTGAAGCAGGAATGTATTCGGCCAAGTTGCCCGGCCACCGTCGCGGAAGCTCGTCGCCGCGTGGAGAAGTACGTCGAGCACTACAACCACGCGCGGCTGCATAGTGCGATCGGCTACATCACACCGGCCGACAAACTTGCCGGGTTGGAAGAAGTGATCGGCAGCGAACGCGACCGCAAGTTGGAAGCGGCCCGTGAACGTCGTCAACAAGCGCGTCGTGTTGCCTGAGGCCGACGCGACTGCTACAACAAAAACAATCGTGTGGAGGACAGGGCTCTGCAGAGGTGCAACCCGAGCGCCGCACGATTGCTGAAGTCGGAAGGGGGTGGCGGAATTCTCGTCACTCCTTCCCTTCCGATTTTAGCCCCAAAGCGAAAAACCTTTGCCGCTGGAAGCGGCAACATAACTCCGCAGGACGCTTCACTAACTCGCTAACTCAACATCAACAAAATTCCGTTTCCCGCTGAACCAAGACACCCGGTATTGACATTGTGATTTGCAGTGGCTGCCAATGCAGTGACTGAGGATCGCCTATTCAGTATGTTAGGCGGCGGATCAACGTAGGCGGTTAAAGCGGCCATGCTCAACTCGCCTTGTAGCCAACGCACCATCGCCTTGTTGGGTGTCGCTTCGAATTCTTTTAATGCGTAGATTTGAAAATCGCTAGGGGCACTCGCATAAGCCCAATGATCTGTGAGTTGCTGTAATAGCGAGGTTCCGCCCTGATACGTGAAGTTCTCTGGTGAATCCGCTTGACTTGCCACGCTACAGTTGTCACCTGTACAAATCCAAGGGTGGAACGTAGTTGAATATGAGGCCTCGATTAGATCACGTTTTTCAGATGCTGAAGCTACCGCGTCAAGATCACGGACGTCGATTGGAACCGAAACGGTAGCAACTTCATTTTTGCTGGAAGTTACTCGCACTTCGATCGAAAACACTGCCGGGCTTGCTGTGCGAAACGAGAGCACTCCCGTAGCCGACAAATCGAGGTTGGTAACGGGAGGGCGAGTTGTTAGCAATTCGAATCCTAGATCCCGGCTCGTAGACCGTTCGATGTAATCAGCGACTCTGATCGAGAAATTCTCATTGACATCGAGAATCTGGGGTCTCGGTCCTCCCGAGAGAACCTCAAGATCGAATCTGGGGTTAGCCTTCGGCGAGGTCGAAAGGGTAAAGTCGAATGCTTCAGAAGCGGTACTAAAGTTGACCGGAATTATCTTGAAGAAATACAGTTGGTCAGATTCGAGATTGGAGAATGTATGTTGCTCGGCTTGCCCCGGAGCAGCACTCGCCTTTGGAACAATGAAATCGAGCCAAGTGCGGTTGTTCCTTGATTGCTGCACCCTGTAATTGCTTGCGTTTTCATCCGAATCCCATTTGACTGTTGCCGATGTGGATTGCACATCAACGATTTCAAATCCCGAGATTGGGTTCGGAGTTGGATGAGAAGGAGGTGTCTCCGCAAAGATTGAGAATGCGCCGTCAGAAAAGTCTTCAAGCGGTTCTAATGCCCCCGCAACAAACGCACTAGCACGAATCTTAAAGTCGTGCCCACTGAGGCTTTCTGGAGGGGTGTCGATGATACCGTCTGGCGAGACAACCCAGTCAATGTGAAATGGGAAGCCATCCCCAGGTTGACCTCGATAGATGTAACCAATTCGATTCGATAGCTCAATTCCTCCTTGAAATAATTCCAACGATACATGACTGATGTCTGCGGGCTGGAGTTTGGAGAGCGAAACGTTCAGTTCCTCGCCATGGACGATGTCTTCAGTGTTAAGAACAGTCGCGAGGATTACTGCAGTATCTTCTCCAATGTCAAGGTTGAACGAAGTGACAAATTCATCGTCTGGGTCTTCGCCGTTGAACGCGTCGCGGTCTGAATTAAGCAGCGTACCATCAGTTGCTAATACTGCTGGGGCAATTCGAAGATTGTATGTACCACGCTCGGTCTGCACTGGGGTGTTGATTCGATAGGTAACAGCACTGATTCTTTCGACAGAGAGACTAGAAATCCTGTTCCCGTCGTGATCCAGAACAATCACAGAAGGTGTCAGTGAGTTTGCCTCGATCGGCTTGCTGAATCTAACAACGACGTGATCAAAACTCTCATTTTGAAGATCCCTTAGGGGCGGCCCTGCCGATTTGACGTAAGGCCCGGAAACTCCATTATTCCTAACGCCTATCCCCGCTACCGTGAATACAAAAGGATCATTGTTCGGGTCGTTGTTAGGAATCGATACAGTGACTCGCCGCTGGCCCGTTGTCCGTGCATCAAACTCAATCTGAAAACTACTTGTGCCCCCGTTGGAAGTAACCGGGGACGCAGGTTCGCCTCCGACGAGGAAGATATCGTCAGTATCTCCGGTCAACTGCACACGCTGTAGGCCTCCTGTCAGCGCAAGGGAAGCCGCACCAGTATTGATGATCGTAATCGTCTTACGAGCTATTCCCCCACTCACTTCTAATGAACCCAAGTGAATCTCGTCGCCGTTTTTGATGGTGGCGCCATTTTCAGACAGCTCGATTTGCGGGGCTGGAACTGCTGTGGCCGTACCTTGGATCGCGAATGTATATGGGCTCTGATTTCCCGGGGCGTTACTTTCGATCGTTACAACAGCATTGCGAACGCCAGCAGCAGACGGAGTGAATTCAATCTCGAACGAAGTTGAACTACTCGATGAGATTGTCGCGCCTGGATGTTGGATTACACGAAAGTCCGATGCGTGTGCACCGCCGATGTTGACGAGATCGGGATTTGAAACAAGGTTGAGAACGCCGACACCTGAATTGGTGATGGTGTATATTCGTGATGTACTATTACCCGCTTCTACGTCGCTGAATTCGGTAAAATCGCCTGAGTCCGGAGCGGTGTCGCCGTCGGAGATAAGATTTCCATTTCCTCGAATCTCGATGGCCGGTAGCGCAACGCCCCGTCCTTTGACCGTGAACGTGAACGGGTCCTCATCGGGATCGTTGCTGGGAATCGAGATGGTAGCCGTGCGAATGCCCGCGCCACTCGGAATGAAACGCAACTGGAAAGTCGTTGCGCCACCACCAGCAGAGACAGGAGAATTCGGCTGCAAAGCAACTATGAAGTCAGATGCGTGCGTACCAAGTACCTCAACACGATCTAATCCACCGTCTAACGCGAGTGGAGCGGTTCCAGGATTTATTATCGTAAAGGTCCGGAGTTCCGAGTCGAGAATATCGACGTCTCCGAAGTCTCTACCGTCGCTGAGTGTTGGATTCGTGTCGCCGTCCTCAATGAGAACACCGTTACCAAATACCGCAATATCTGGCGCAACAACGCGAAAATACGTCCTTTCACTCCAATCGCCCTGGTTTCCGGCGATGTCCGTCTCCCTGATCGCTACCCGGTATTCGGTAAGGGGTGACAGATTGCTCGTTCCGATGCTTCCCGCTCGGACAACAGTCTTGGGCCAACCGGGAACGTCTTCCCAAAAACCAAAAGGCGGTGTTCGATGTTCTAAATCAACATCAAACTTCCAATCCACTGTTCCGCTGTATCGAAGAAGTAACGTTGGCGACGTGTCGGTAATGTCGCCATTTGGTGAGATCAGCGGCGAGGATCCCGGAGCAACGGTGTCAAACGTTACCGATTTGGATTTTATGCCGGATAGCCGTCCCGAAATTGACGCTGCTTGAATGTACACAGTCTGAAAGCCGTTGCTCGACGGGGGGGAAGTCAAGACGCTCGTACTCGTTGTGCTGGAACTGAGATCGATCGAACTCCATCCATAATTGTAATGATCAATCGCGACCCCATTTCCATTGCCTGAGTAAGTGAAGAGCACGTTCGTAACATCCGTATTGTCGTCATCATCTTGATAGCCGCTATCGTACGTGGGGTGCAGGTCCGGTGCTCCAACTGTTGGTCCCGTTCTGTCAATATAGACATTCACAGAACGCGACGAGCTGTAGCCGCTTGGATTCCAGGAGCGAACGTAGAACGTATGCCATCCATTGCCACTCGGAGCGTCGATATTGACTCCCGTATTGGACGTCCAATTTGCCGTTGGCGTTGAGTCATCCCAGCCGTAGTAGTAACGGTCCGCGTTGGAGCCACTTGACCAGTTGAAACTCAAATCCGTCGTCGTGTATGTGATGTTATCACTGCTCGACGCGCCCGTGTCATCACTTGAACGCAGATCCGGTGTACCTGGTGAACCTGGAAGTGGTGCGCGAACTGTAATACGCCACCACCCTTTGTTGTTGCCTTCATCGCTTTCCGATGTCCCGTTCTGGGCATCAACCCAGTATGACACATACCACGTTCCAGGCAGGGCACTTATGGGAATCTGAAACTGTGTGCTCTCGACGGATGAGCCATTTGGAGCCAGCGACGAAAAATAGTCGTCGTCTCCTACGCGGTCAGTGCTACTGTAGGATACGGACCCTTCGTTCAAGAAGTACCGCAATCTGCCCGACCTCGAATTGGCGTCGCCAATGTTTCGCACGACCAGGTCGATTCGCACTGTATCGCCAGGATCAAACGTCGTAGCGTTAATGCCATCACCGGTGGCAATCAGGTCGGCTGTCAGTAGCACCCGTTCTTCAACTTGCTCGGCAACCGGACTGAATCAATACCCAATACTCCCTTATCCCGTCGAGTTGTACAGGACGCCTGGAATCAGAACTCAACGAGTTGGTAGCCTCGTGATCGCAAATGCAATTGCCGCGGCGGGAAGTGCCGTGACCGTGGGACCTCCGGCTCTGTTGAATCGCGACATTCGTAATCGCGTCAAGGTAATACAGTATGACGACCCAAAAGCATACAGCCTTTGTCTGATAAGATCTGTTCATCGGACACGTGCTAGGAGTGCAGAACATCAAAATGCGATTGATTGCCTTGAAAGACTGCTTGTTCGACGTCTGGATCTTTTGGTTGCACAACAGGATTTGCAGACCGTTGCTAAGGTAGGGTTTTACGTTACGAAAGATCAACGTGAAACGTGCTCCTGGCGGGAAGCGGTGTGGGAAGCCAACTTCGTTGAAGCCAACAGATTCACTGGCAGCTTTCGATTGCGCGTGGGTACGAAAACAAAGAAGCCGGAACGGTACATCTACCGACTGTCGGGGCAGCTCGAGCAGATTCCTGGCGGTAAGAGTTCGGTCATGAGTTGGACGGGCAACATGGCAGCGCTGCGCGGTAGCACCACAGAACAGTTTCACGCAAGTCACGTGGTATACGGTTCACTCACAGAGTCCAACGTGCTTGTGGGAACTTGGACTGGAAGAAGAACGCAGCCGACCAAGGCGCAAGACATTACCCCGTACATCGGGTACATGATCTTGATGAGCGATGACGAAGCAACGAACCAAACTACCGAGACGCTCAACAGCCTCGCTATTGAGTTCAGCGAACGCTATTCATTTCCACAGTTCGAATTGCCAGATTCGGCAATACCAATTGCGAGAATGCCAGCGAAGTCGAAGTGAGGAAGTTGCAAAGTATCTGGTCCGTCAAGGCATGTTTCGTGGTTCGACTGGCAGGTTCATTTACGGCCTCGGTGTCTGACTGCGGACGATCGTGCCGTCCTGAGCAAGAAAACAGAGGAATCGTCCGTTCGGTGTGACGAGTTCTCATTCAAATCTTGTTCGGTGTGTCTTCCATATGTGTTGAGGCAGGGTGCCTTTTCACATGGTGGGCACGGCGATATGGGTGAGGATTCAATACGCAATATCCAACAGTTGGTCCTGACGGATTCGGCTATCCAGCAGGTGGGACGAGTTCTTGACGGTTTAGATAGGGAAATTATCGGAGTCGCGGTTCCTACGAACCGCCGCTTAAGAACACGATGGGTTTGCTGGGGAGAACCAAATATTGACTTCGGAGGCCGCGATTCGCCGGTCGTGGCCTGCCGGCAGTTGCCGGCGTATCTCGCTACCCGCTCCGAAATAGCGGTCATCGTGGGGCACGGAAATATCTTTGCAGGCTTTCACCGTCAGGCGGCGCGCGAGTGGCAACCCATTTCGTCGCTTCGACTTTCAGCGCGACTGATACGACGATACGAAACCGCAGCTTTGCCGACTGCTGACTCGCCGCGGTGGAGTCGATTGAGGGGTGCGCTGCCCGGTGGTCTCTACCAGTTGCTGCGGCGATTACGAGTGGCCATCGTTGGCTGTGGACGTCTAGGAAGCGAATTAGCACACATGCTGTGTTCGCTCGGGTGTTGCTATCTGTTACTTGTAGACCCAGATGAAATCTACCCTGAGAATCTGGATTCGACATCGACTTCAAACTCCCTCGGTGCGGAAAAAGCATTGGCACTTGCAAACACGTTGCA
The DNA here is from genome assembly GCA_937967665.1 of uncultured Planctomycetaceae bacterium. Lineage (GTDB taxonomy): Bacteria > Planctomycetota > Planctomycetia > Pirellulales > Pirellulaceae > CALBSZ01. The sequence goes on along the minus strand of CALBSZ010000069.1, from coordinate 16,743 downwards.
CCAGTGGCGGAACACGGACGGTTGCGGCGACAACTTCCTCGTGTCGGCGGTGTGTGGCTCGGCCATTTCAACTTCAGTCTTTGACAAACTGGCAGACTGCGACCTCGTTCTGTGTTGTGCCGACTCTCGTCATGTTCGGGCCGGGGTGTCCGTCTCATCGAGTCGATTGGGTGTCGTGTCGATAGATGTGGGTTCAAGCGTTGACCACAGCAATCGCGACGCTTCACTGCAGGCAGACGCCAGAATCTTCTTTCCAGGGCGAGGCTGTTATCTCTGCTCTCCGCGTTTTCCGGAAGCAATGGAAGAACAAATCGTGCGAGATCTATGGCGCCCACATCAGGCACTGTTTGACGGTCCCCAGATGCGGTGGTCGGATCTGCGAGATGGGTCGTATCGACCGCTCAATCAATTGGTCTCGTCCTGCGTTGCAAATGCGATCGTTGCACTTCTGGCAGGGCGGGTTCGTCAACCGACTTGGATTCGCGCTCGTTGGGATCACGACACGCTGGTTCCCAGGATCGAACGTGTAAGCTTTGCGCGTTCACCAGATTGCGACTTCTGCAATCCTGCCAGAAATACTCTATCCGAGTGAACAATTGCTGTTCCAGCACAAGATCACGGCGCGGGCGCCCGAGCGGCTGGGGTCCGACTGGCAGTAACAAAAAAAACGCTCGTGAGTTCTGGGGCGTCAGCTCGTTTGGCGGTCTTCCTTGAATAACAGCCAATTCGCTTATCGTAGCCCGCATCCGTGGGCCAACAATTCGATCTCACGGATACTGAGCTTCGTTCCGGAGATCGCCTGCACGAAGCCTTCGATTTCTGCTTGGCCGACGCCGCTGATACGCATGAACGGCCGCAGCGTGACCATGTACGAATAGACGGGAAACGCGCCGCGGAAGAGGATCTTCTCAATCGCCGGGCTCATCTGGGCCAGCAGATTGCGACGCGTGCTGACCCAGGCCTTGCTCCGAGAGAGCAACTCGGCCACGTCGGCAATGGTCATCCCGTGTGTTGAAAGCAGTTCGTCTACGAACCGCGCCTGTTCGAGGATGCTGAGCGCCCTCTGCCGGCGGGCACTCAATAAGCTGGCGATGCCTTGGCTTTCGACTTCGCCCCAACAGACATACGGCACGCATTCAATGTTCAGCTTGGCGGCACACCGATTGCGACGGAAGCCATCCAGCAGCAGGCGACCTTGAGGTGTATCGACGCCTCCCAGCGGCTCTTCGATCCCTCGCTCGGCGATCGAAGCCAAGAGGCGCGCTTCGGCAGCGTCGTTCCGCAATCGATAGCCTTCGTAGCGGAGATCCAAGCTGCTGCGTTCCACGGTTTCGCTCATCGGTCGCGCCGTCAGGGCGGGTGTTGTTCCAGAAAGCGAAGAGCATATTCGTGTCGCGGCAGCCTGTCGAAGCCGCGTTGTCTCAAACTTCGCAGCAGCGCCCGCAGGAGCTCTTCGCGACGGATCACGCGGCGTTCGATGAGGCTGGCGACCATCACCAGATACGGCAACATTGGTGAGTTCACCAGCGTCGCTGCGCCGAGCGTAAAGCCGTCCAGCGGCAGCTTCACGTCCACGTAGCCTTCGAGATCAACGTGCGTTGGTTGTTGTTGATCTGGATTGGCTGGCGTTACAACCTCATGCGTGGCGGCGGTATCCGAACACGAGGCGTCTTGTGATGTGGCAGGCACTGGCTTGGACGGTACGGTATCTCGCCCGGATTCCTCGTCGCACGCTGCCGCACTGCGCTTGGCGTTGAGAAGCTTCTTGTTCCACCACCCCTCGTCCGTGCGATAGTGCTTTCTGCTTCGCTCGTTCGCTTGTTGGCGGCGACGGTGCTCACGGCAGCCAAACGGACAGTGAAGATCCCGCCGATTGGCGTTCCGCGGGTGTGTCAAAAAACGAATTGAACAATGGCGGCAGTGGACCGCACAGCTTGCCGGACCGGGATCATCGCGCAGGATCGCATCGAGCGTCGTTTGATACTGACGAACAAGCGGACCAGCGCGATCATCCTGATGCCAATCCGGGCGAAATGAAAAGAATTCCCCAGCGGCGACGACAAAAACACCAGGTTCTCGGTTAGAATGCTGATCGTATTTTGCATACCCTCGTCCTACTCACTCGACGCCAACGCAGCGAGGTGTAGGGCGAGGATTTTTTGTGCTTTACACCGAATCGAGAGCAAGCCAACTGGCGCAACCGCTGGACGTGATACAAACTACCCGAACCGAACCTTCAGGGATGCCGATCGGGCGGGCGTTCGAACTTGCTTTACCGAGTGAATGCGCGTATTTGGGGAGGGGCGAAACATGGTGGGTTCAAACGGCCGTTGGCAACATTCCAACGAATCGAGAGACGACGACGACCCAGACAAGGACTTCCCCGTTCGGCAGGCGTTTACCGACTGCTCCGGTCAAAGCCGGCACTTCGTCATCGAGTATTATCCCCTCAGGCTCGGCTTTGGCGTGCAAGCAGAGGAAGAAGGGAAGGATGGGCGAGGATACTTCTTCCGAGAGTTCGATCCGGCAAGTCGATACTTGGCACTCGGTCGCATCCGCGGACGAATAGAAAAGGCGCTTGCCATACGGCATATTGAGCAACGAGAGCTCGGCGACTTCCAAACTACCCACCGAACCGTCCGCGGCAGGATCTCTTCCTTGGATGGAGAAGTCGCATTCGTCATTGATGGCCAGCTGCTTACCTTGCAACAGTTCGGAAAGATGGTCGAGACATTCGAAGGATTCGAGTTTCGCTTTGACATCCAAGACTGACTCTGTGGTGGCGGAACACAAAGACGCTACTTGGAAGAAAAAATCAACCATGGCTCAGTGTGGCGATCCGACAGTTCTTCTTTCCAGGTAGTGGATCACTTTATCGGAGCCGAAACGGGTCAAATTAGCCGAGCTGCATAGAAGACACACTTCTGGTTTCCCGGAGATGACTTGTTCACGTCATCCGAGCGAAGATGCGGCCTGCCGATCGGGAACCAGACGAGCCAACTGTTCGGCAACGTCATGCTCGATCCACTGGACCACCACATTAAGGAAACGCTACGTCGTAAAGCCTATCTTCGCTATTGCGACGACTTTCTGGTGTTTGGAAACGACGGTGCCGAACTTCGATCCGTCAAGTGGACGATCGAGCAATTCGTTACGAGCCTGAGACTACAAATGCATCCACAAAAGTTCCAGGTGTTGTCGGTTCGTCGTGGAGTCCCCTGGCTCGGCTTTCGCATCTTTCCCGATCGATGTTACATTCGATCCGCTTCCCTGCGCCGCTCCCGCCGGCGTTTGGACAAGATGAACCGGCGGTTCGCTGCAAATGAAATCACGATAGAACAATATCGGAGCTCCGTAATGGGCTGGATGGGGCACGTTCAGCATCACACACCCGATACGTTCCTTGTGGATGTTCTCGGCCATTTAGGGAAGCGCTGCTGATCTTGAAGCGTTGTTCCGGTCGTAACGGGCCTTCGAGCCACAATCACACGCTGGCGGAAGCAATGCAATTGAGACGCACTCGGTGAATGTCAGCGAGGGCAACGTCGCTCATTCCTTCACCAGTTCGTAACCGTATTCGAAAAGGATGGCTGCAATCTCATGAATATTGGCGGCGTCCAGGATCTGATCTTCGGCAGGTACTTCGTTGAAGACGGCAATGTCACGATGGCGACGAAGTACGAAGTCCGTGGCATTGTCCGCGTACTCAAAGCCTTGCAACATCTGGCTACGCACCCAGACGTCGTGTTCGATCTCCAATAGGGACTGTAGTTCGACACCGGTCCAAGGGGCGCCGGGAACGGCATCCGTCATGGTTGCTCGTCGGCGGCGGATGCGATAACCCACTTGCGCTAATTTGGCCGGCGTCACTATCGCGGGATCGTAGTTCTTGTGTTTGTCCCGGTCTGATAGCTGTTCGAAATCGACTAGCAAGTTGTGCTGCCGCTTTTTGTCATTTCGCTTCTCGGCATACGTCCAGCCTTGTTCCAGGCGAGTCTTGCGCCAGCCTTCGTGAAAAGCCTTGCTGAGCGCTTCAATGATTTCGGCTTCAATTTCGGGCCGATTGGCAATGTCCATGAAGTCGGCGGTGACATGTAATCCCAGCAAATCCGGCGTCGTCAATTCGGAAACATCAAAGTAGTTTACGCTGCGCAAGTTGCTCATGCTCAAAACAGACTCCAGCGATCGCGCGCCATGCAGGAAACGTTGCACTTGCAACAAGGCCCGGACAACGCGGGTACTCACGTTTGCGATTCTGGTTCTGCCGTCAATCAGGTGCCCGTAGAATCGTTCCAGCAACGATCTGAGGATCATGGCCCGCCGGATCAAGTATTCGGGATCGGCTGCCGGTTCTTCGGAATGGACTGGATTGGGTCCCTTGATATTGACAAAACCGCGCAGTCGACTGACGAAATCGGGTCCCTTGCGTCCACGAAAGAAGGTCTGCACCGCTACGTCTTCGGCATTGCTGCGATCGAACTGCTCGAACTCGGCGCACGTTCCGCCGGCGAAGACAAAAATCGCCTTGCCAAACGGGTGTGTTTCAGAACCTGCCCGAAACTCGGCGTCTTGCGTGGGAGCGAGAAAATGTTTCAGCCAGCGCAAATCATCGGAATCAAACTCGTCCCAGAAAACCAAAGGGATGGCGCCTTTGATACTGGCATCACGCACTCGATGAAAGGCTTCGTGTAACTGCGACAGGCCTCCGTCTGCAAATTGCGAGAGGTTGAATTCCAGCGTCTCCTGCCCTTTCCCAAACATGGCCGCGGCGAGTTCCTTGATGGCAAACGATTTGCCGCTGCCCGGAGGACCGAACACGGCAATGGAAAGTGGCCGCTTGTCCACCGGAGATTTGCGATACGTTTGAATCAGGCCGCGAATGGCGTTTATTCGCTCAATCTCCTCGCGGTCCACGGTCATGTACTTGCCGTAGCGTGCCTTCGGTACCGAGCGCAACAATCCCATTTCTGGTCCCCGAATGACGACATCAGAAGCGACCGCTGCATAGTATTCCAAACTGGGCCCCACAGCATCGCGCAGCAGATTGGACTCGGACGCCGGCTGTTGCCGCCATTGAACGTCGGTGAGCACTTCGTGAGGAAACGCCGCATAGTATTCCGCACACGGGTCCTGTGCTGGCAGACTTCCTTCGTGATTGACTACCTGTTCCCACTGTTTCCGAGTCATCTCTGGACTTTCACCGTCTTCCACCGGCGTCGACCAATGCAAGCGGCTCTTCAGACCCGCAAGATCAACGTGAGGCTGTGCATTTCTCGCGTTGCCACCACCGTACTCACGGTTATGCCGAATTGCGGCCAACGCGCGTCCGGCAGCGACAAACAGTGGATAGCTTGGTGGATCGGCCAGCAGGCGTACGATTCCGGCCGTCATGATGGACGCGGTTCCAAACATCTTTCCCGGACGTTCGGCCGACCAGACCCCCTCAACTTCGTCCGGCAAATACAGGAAACGCTCAAAACAGACTCGATCACGCACGGGGGTATCCCCGGCTGGCGAATTCACCGGATTCCTGGGCGGCCCAAGTTTCAGCGGCAATCTTGTCAAGCTGGCCGCCCCTGATCCACCTTCGAAGTGAATCACAACGCGGCGAGCCTTTGCCAGATCACAAGACGACAGACCTGTCGCGAATTCACGTACCGTTTCCTCAATCGTTCGATCCCAGGACAGGCCCTTCGATATCGCTGCCCCGCGGGAGCGAAGATCATCCGCTGCGACGACCAGCGTCAAGCGGTCTGCGTGGTGCTCTAACAGATGACCTAAGAGAACATTGTCTTTGGCAAAGCTATTGGTCTTGAGAACAAATTCGACTGGCTGCATCTTTCCCTCGGACGACATGTCCTTTGACAGAACGTGCTCGGGCCAGAGATGCTTGTGCGCGCGAAATCCCAAACCAATATCGTCCAGGACAATAATCGTCGCTTTGGTGCCCGCTCTTGTTTCTTTACCCTGGTTGATGAGTGAAACCGGGGTGGAGTTGGCCAAGTCGGCTGGTGCTCCGCAACCCAAGAAGTCGGCAATCCGCCAAACCTGGTTTTTGGCGCCGTTGTCTTGGGGAAAGTTGCTCCAAATCGAATGGGCTTTACCTATGGGAGCGTTCTCCGACAGTCCAACTCGTTCTGGCTGCAGCAGTTTGCACTTTCGGTCGGTCAAGAGGTCGCTTAGCGCCAGTTCCAGCATATCGCCAAGGAACCAGGCTCCGCCGTGCTGCGAGTACTGCAGCGTTTCCGTTTGAGGCGACGAGTACCCTTTTGCTCCGGTACTGTGTATGACCAAATGGTTATCGATCAACAAGTCACCGGTTACCACTACAGTCTTCGTTGGCATGTGTTGCTCTCAGGGTTGCGTCGCAGGGTTGTTCGTGAGACACCGGTCGCTGCGTCTACTGTAATTGCTCAGCCAATCAAAATCCACCCTTTGGTAATCAGGCGACATGAAGTAGTACTATGTTCTTGCGTCGGCGAGCAGGTGAATGTGAGCCATCGAACCGCAGTCCATAGATTGACACAGCCATACCGGTACGACAGTGTCAGGTTGAGAAGCCCTCGCCACACGTTAGAAGAAACAACTTACCGCATAGATCGCCGCGGAAACTGGGATTAGGAAGTACAGGACGACTTGAACAAAGCGAAACAGAATTGTGTATTCATCCCCCGCAACAAGTCGTTTCAAACCGTCATTGAACCGATGTGGAAACGCCCGACATGTGCGCATGATTCCCGATAAATACTTCGCTAACGTCGAGCGACGTTGGACAAGTCGTTCCTGTTTCATTAGCCGAATCGCATCGCGACTGCCATATTTTGCCGCGTCGCGAAGTGATCGCGCCGCCTTAGCCGAATCCGACGATCGATAGTTTAGCCACAGATTATACTGAGCGAGTGCGAAGTTCCTTTCAGCAGCGGCCTCGAACCATTCGATCGCTTTGTCGCGGCTGTGTTCACTCCCAACACCGAGTGCGTGGCAATACGCCACGAGACACATTGCGGCGGCCGAACCCTTTTCAGCCTCGCGCAGCCAATCCTCGAACAACATACTGCCGCGAAAGTGCACGTAACCAGTCGTGAACTCATGCTCGCCGCCTTTCTGCATCTTCATGGCATTGGAAATATCACGAAAGCTCCGTTCGGCAACGGCGCCGGTTTCATAAGGAACGTTAACGTACGCCGTCTGATAGTCGGGATATCTATCGCTGTCAGGCCTGGTGTCAACCACTTTGCGTAACCGTTCCAGCAGTTCGCCCATATCGGCATTAAACTTCTTTGAGCGCAATTCGAAACCATTCCGGAATGATAATTCGCGAAGTTCCGCGCGAAGGTCCTTTATTGCAGGCATTGGCTTCTCACCGACCAAAACGGGAATTAATGGAATCGGTCGCTTCAACGCGGACTCGATTTCGATGCGGACGAAATCGTCGGGATCGTCAAGGCGGCGTTTACCGTCTTCATCTGTAGCGGTGAGCCATGAATCGCCAATAACGGCCAAGAAGGCATGGCAGTTCTCTACTTCCTGGCGAAGGTAATCGGGGAAATGACGTCCGAGGGGAAGGTCGTCTACATCCATAAACACCGAACTCTCCCCCAACGCCGACCGCAATCGGTCGCAGATACGGCCGGAAATGTCTCGGGAATCGGAGCGGCCGTACGAGATGAAGATCTTCATTGGCGCTTTTGGCGGGAATTATCGGATGCCCGACACCACTCGAACGTTGTTCAAATCCTATCCGCGCGACGCGTCGCTCTGCATTACCATTCGCCCGATACGATTCACCGCTCGCAACTAGCGAGTTGTTCCCAAAGACCAAGCAATGCTCGAACTCCAGTTAGGAAGAATCGGGCCTCTCCCAAGGGACATTCGAATGAATCTTGACCTACGCAACTATGACAAACATGTGGACACGGGCCACCTACACGTTGTCGCAATCTTCCCACTTGGCATCAACGCGAACTGACCAAGTTTTGCCGCCATCAATTCAAGCACGAAGACATTTCGAAACTCTCCGATGCCTTTCGCCCTTTGGCTGGATTGGAAACCTTGTCGAGCGATTGGACAAAGGTCACGCCGGATTCCCGCATCTCGTTGGAGGGTGGCGAGAGTTTCTTTGCACGGGTCAAGGAGATCGCGGAACTGGCTGCCAACGACGCGTTCAAGGCCAATAAGAACGATTTCAAGCTGATCGACGAATGTTGCTACTTTGTGTACCTGGTACGCAACAACATTTTTCACGGCCAGAAGCAATTAGGCGATATCTACGAAGCGGATCAGGCTCGCCGGATCGCCGTCTACGATCTGTTCATTCGCTGCGTTAACTCCATGTTCTTCCTGGCCGTCGGACGAAGCGATTATGGCTCGGCCATGGCTCAGCTGCCGATCATACAATCAATTGGAGATGTCGAATGGAAGTTGCCCATAGAAAAAGTGCTTCGTCTAATCGGACAGCCGTTCGGTCTCAAGTCGGAGGATTCGTTTCTGCATTGGAAGCTTTTCCGGTCAACGTCCACACGAGCCATTTCCCCTGATACGAAGTCCGCGCTGTTTTACCCATCAGCGGGCAAAGACATCCAGTTTCCATTGATCATCGGCTTACCGTACTGTACCGACTTCTACTTCTACGAAATCACTCGTCTTCCGCAACCACGCATGGTCGAGCCGAAGTTCTCGTTCATGGGCCTGTCGGCTACATCTGTCGAAATGGACTCTCCTGATCGTTTGTGCTACGAAATCGAGATTGATTCCGTTCCTCGACGCATCTGGTTCATGCGGATGAATAACGAGACGTTTTTGGATGTCGACATTCCGCTTGGCTTCTACTTTCATCGCGGAGATAGCTGGGGTAACGGAGGGAGTGGCCAGAAATGGGACAGTGAACACTTGCCGGCGTTGGTCGACAAGGCGAACAGCAAGGCTGGTTTGAGAATCCTGACCGATGCGGAGCCAGGTGGCTTGCGTGAATCGACGGAGAGAGCGCTCAGAAGGATTTCGCCTCCCAATAGTAGCCGTGGCCGCGATTACTACTACGGCGTCTTGAAGAAATGACCGGATTCGATCTGTGGGAGTCACGACCAATGCCCAAGTGCCGCGAGATTCTGGAATCCATTCAGAAACGCACGGGTTTGAATCGACTCGAGGGCAAACCGCTTTTGGATAGCAACAGATTCATTGTTTCGCTGACGGGCCTGCCGTCTACGCAGCGCTGTGTCTTGATTTCGGATTCGGACAACCAGCGGTTGTTGGGTTCGTTATCCACAATCTGTCTGGCGTGGGGGCCGCCGAGCTGAACTGCGAAAACTTCCATAATGTAGCGAGTGTCTTCGTTGGCTCGCTGCGACCAGGCGATATAGTCAACCCGTGCCAACGGTTGATCGGCAACTTGAACATTGGGTTCGGTCAGTTGCAGTTCTTCGTCGATCTCGCGAATAACACATTCTCGAAACGACTCGTCGTCGTGTTTATGACCGCCGACGAAGTTATACGCTTGCCAACCATCATTCCACTGTGCCAGCCAAAGATCCTGGTCTCGAATCAAAGCGATGGCAGCAACGGACTGGCGCATTTTGTGTTGGACCTACTTGGGCTATGGGAACGGCTTGTTGTGCAGCTGCGTCGCGGCTTGGACTCCGCTGACAATGTCCCGGGCGGTTTTCGAAAGGGGACGCCGATCCAGGTCCAAGAATTCGGCTGGGGTCAGCCAGTCGACTTTGTCGGAAAGTATCAAATCGAGGTTAACAAGATCCAAACGAAAGACATGAAACTCATACCGCTTCCACTGACCGTCGCGATCACTTTGTTGATACTCTGGCAATTCTGTAACAAAAGTGGGCGAGTCTCGACTTGTGCCGCGAACCCACTCTGCGCGGGCACGAATCGCGGCGTCCACCCAATCTTCGGCGATCATGCCTTCCTCCCGGCCAGGCTTTGGCCACTCCTGCCGTTTTGTCATTGGCAAAGTGTATGCGCCCCACTTTTCATTGAAGACTGCCAAAATCTTGCCGTCGTTGACGATCAAGACGACCGCAACGTTTAAGTCAAGGACTTCGAATTCCTTTGCCATGAGTGAGGTCTCCTTCGACTTTAAGGCCTCTGTCCGATGTGAATGCCAATAGAAGAGGTACGTCTATTATGGTCTTCTCGCCTGTCTCTCGCCAAGTACTTAATCCTGCGTTGGTGAATTCGTGCCGGTCCGCTCGTCCATTCAACCATCGTGTTTCAGTCGATTCAACGCTTGGCGAAAGCGACTTGAATTCCACCACGCTCGGATTGTCCGATGTCATGTGGCGAATCTCCGCGCCAGCGTTTGCTTACGTGTTTCTGTAGCAGGTACTGGCTCCGACGGTCGCGAATCAGGTCACGGCGAGACCGTCCAAACGGTTGGAGGCGCATACGTCCGTGGGTCAGCGCCAAGATCCCGCCTTTCTGATGATTGGCCGAGATTTCCTCCCAAGCCGATACGGCAAACTGGTTTGCCAATATGCAGTCGGCAACGCTCGGAGCGCCACCACGCTGCAAGTGCCCCAAGACGCTGTGCCGACTTTCGATGCGATTCAGCGGTCCGCGAAGATGCGAGAAATGAGCTGCCAAGTAGTCTGACAACGCCTTGGCTGGGCCCGCGTCAGCGACCGGTGAAACCTGGACTCCTTCGGCGACCAAGATGATCGCATGACGACGGCCTTTTAGCATCAGGCGCTCAACCCGCTCGGCGATACCGCGCATCTTCGCTTCGTCAAGGTTTCCACGTTCTGGAGTGACGACAATTTCAGCACCCGCCGCGAGCGCCGAAGTCTGAGCCAGGTAGCCACTGTTGCGCCCCATGATTTCCAAGACCATGATGCGATGATGCGAGTCCGCCGTGTGGCTAAATCTGCTCACCGCTTCAACGATCGTGTTCAACGCCGTATCGACGCCAATCGCCGTTTCGGTCCCAGGTGTATCGTTGTCGATGGTTGCCGGTACCCCTAATACTTGCAGTTGGCTTTCGCGAGCCAGTTGTTGCGCCCCCTGCAGCGTTCCCTCACCGCCACAGGTTACGAGCGAATCGATTCGCAACTTCGCCAGCAGGTTGACAACTTCACGGCGAAACACCGACTTGAAGAACTCCGGGCAGCGGGCACACCCCAGGAAGATTCCACCTCGGCGTGCGAGGCCACTTACCGACTCGCCATCCAGCCACACCACATCCTGGTCGAGACACGAAATGCCAAACTGTCCACGGCGATCGATGAGCAACGATTCGAAGTCTTCGCTAGTCAATGCGCCACACGACAGCTTCTGACAGCTGCGAACAAGTCCGAGATACCCATCTTTGACGCCCAGGATGTTGGAATCGTAGCAATTGCACCCTAGTCGGACGAATGCTCGGGCAAATGCGTTCATGCCGGGCGAGTCACCACCGCTGAACAATATCGCGACGTTTTTCCGCTTGTTCACTTGTCTCGCTTTCATCACGTGTTCTCCTGAGAAGGTTGAATAGTCCGCAAACTTCAGCTGCGCGACGGACATCGCCGAGGCATGAACCAGCTCGTTCTTCGAACCAAGCGAGTTCCGTGGTGTTTCCCCGCTCACCACAGCTGAATCGCCAGCACGTACATTGGATACGCGGCTCTCGCAGAAGTAAACATGTAGGTATAAAGAAGCTATTAGTATATAGTACTATACTATGCAGTGCCGCGGCACTTCTCTGCGGTAGTCGGCAGGTTTGTTAGAGTGGCATTGAATCGATTTCATTTCGGAGAACCTGGCATGAACAGGCCAACGATCGAAGCTCTGCGTGCCTTATTGGCATTTGCCGACTTGGGAGGCGTTAAGAAAGCTGCAGACAGGTTGCATCGCAGTCAGCCCGTCGTTACCAAGAAGCTGAGCGTTTTCAAGAAACAGGATGCTTGCGGAGCCGTTTTGCTACGAACCAAACCTAACACCGTCCGAGAGTTGGAGCTAACCGAAGCGGGATTCGCTGTGCTTCCTGCGATACGCCAACTGCTGCGGCAATACGATCAGGTATTCGATTACCTCGCGGGCACAAGTGACGCGCCGAATGTCGTCCGCATCGCGACGGGCAGTTCCGCTGCACAGCAGTTTCTTCCAGCTACTCTTGCCGCACTGCGACATAGTTTGGACGACGTCCAGTTTGAAGTCAGTGTCGTTCGTGGTTCGCAGCGGATACTGGACACCGTCGATGGGCACTATGATCTGGCAATCGTCTCGCATAGCCCGAGTCAGATCCGTGAACTCGTCACCGAACAGCGGGGAACCCGTCATATACCGGTGATTGACAAACTGTGCTCTCAATCCCTTTGTGTCGTAGCCAGCAAACGAACGGTGGTTGGGCGGCAGCTGGCCGAGTTATCGGAGGACCGCGCCGTGCCTGTAAAATGCCTGACGCAATGGGAGCTTGTTGGCCTGGACCGCAGCTCGGGTATTCGCCGCCAGCTTGAAGACCACATGGAGTCATCGGCAGGCCTTTACTTCGTCGTTGAAGGAGGCGGCTGGCCTGCCGTCAAGCAATTTGCCGAGCAAGGTATCGGCGTCGGCATCCTGCCAGCAGCTACACTCGCGCCCTCTGATTCCAAGCGGCTCATCATCCGCCGCTTATCCGACGACTTCGCGATCAACTACTACTTGATTCATCGCAAGGGCAGGGACCTACGACGTATCGATGTCATCAAAAGAGCAATCATTGACTCGGCAACTCCACAGTCAACATAACCTGGATATAACGCTCACTAACGAGTTGAATGATCTATCTAGCCTAGAGTAGAATGCGAGTTGATGTTCGAATACGATCCACTTAAGAAAGACTTGCCCTTACGGCGAGAGGGGGATCTGAATGTCTCTTATGTGTCCGCATTGCAAACGCTCGGTGCGACTTTCGAGTAGTTTTCCGACCCTCTGTAACCACTGCCGTGGAAGACTTGATTCAATCGCATCGCGTAGTCCACATGGCGTGATGGCAGATGCAGCGCCGCCGACTCGGCCTCCGACTTCCGGTCAGGCGTATGTTCGCGATGTCTTTCACCAATTTAGCATTGCGCTAACTTCTAAGATACCTGGGAACTGTCGCCTCGATGCCGTGACGTGTTTGGCCGAGCTTGACGTGCTGTTCGCCGAGGGGCGGGAACGTGGTGAGATGGTGTCGACGATGCGTACTCGATTTCACAAATCGCCCTTGAAATACATCGAATCGCCGGACGAATATGTCTCTGCGGTATTCAAGAATCATGTTCGTACTATTTCGAGTCACATCCCACTTGGTTGCGAATTAGATCGTACGAAGTGTTGTACCGAGCTGATGCGGATTCTGAGGAGCAGCGTTTCCGAAGACGTCGCGTGTGCTCGATTGCAAGAGACGGTCCGACGCGATCCAATTGCATTTATTGCTGATCCCGAAAGTTATCTATCGCGACTGGCGGAAGTGGCATCAAGGAACGTCGACCGAAAGGCAGCTGAAGCATTTAGCAGAATCCAGTTGAACGCTGCCAAACACCTGCCGCAACCCTGCAAACTAAAGGCAACTGAGTGCGTTGCACTATTGAGGGATCTGGTAAAAGACCAGAATGCAGATGCTCCTCTGGAAGTTCAATTCTGGGCACAAGTTCACAAAACTCCGCAAGACTATATCTACGACTGCGCGCGGTATTTTGAGACGCAGGCGAACAAGATATATATGACAGATGTGGCGTCGAAAGTACCTAGCTGGTTACCGATCGATTGGGAAATTGACGTCAATAGCTGTCAGCTAGAGATAAGCAAGCTCCTTGCATCCGGGAAGTCTCCTCAATGTGCCGTAATCGAACTCCAAAGCCGTCTAACGAGCTGTCCAAAAGCCTTTGTCAAGAATCTTAAAGGCTACTTGCAATCACGTGCAAAGCGGATCTGCGACGAAGTCGTAGCGCCATTCGGCTATTCACTGAATCAGGATAAATGCATTAAGCGAGTGAGTAGTTTGCTTGCGAATCTCGATACCGAGAGTATGGTAAACGTTGAATTCGCGAATGAATTGCGACGCGATGAGAAACGGCTATTTTCGAGGCTGATGTCGAAGGGAGGTGGAATCTCGAAACGCGGATTTGCAGAACTGGCATTCGAGCGATTGGCGCCTTCCCTTTCAAGTGCGAGCAACCGGGAGCAGACTATTACGCGGTTGGAGGCGTTGGTACAGTCGGGCATGTGGCTGGACGAGCTGACTACGCGATTTGAGAACGAGCGCAGGATGGAATTTGAGGCGCAAGCACGTGCACTTCGAGTTAGGAGTATCCCTCCCGAGTCGCGAAATAGAAGTGAAACGCGCAGGCGATAATTGTACAGGCTTAGTATGGAACGAAACGAGAGTCCTGTCTGCTGCGACTTAGGCTTAGTTGCATTAGTCGGGTACTCATCGGCCCGCAGCGTTTTGCGAGACGGCGTGCTTTTTTGTCCGCCCATGTCGAGTCTCGAAGTCTCCTTTGGTGGAAGTAGATGCCTGTCAATCCGGCATACGCGTTAGCTTCCCATTGTGTCGAGTTGGAATCTTTACAAAGTTGTTGTGCGTCTTTGTAAAGATCCTGTGCTATAGTCAAGCTGCCGCGACTTTGGGCCAATGCAGCGCGGCCGACGCTCACCGCAGCAATCAATTGAGAATAGCTCGTTCCATTGGCTAGTGATGTTGCGTCAGCTAAGCATCTCTCGGCCATTTCGTGATCACCTCGAAAAAATGCGCACCACGTAAGTGCTAATAGAACCTCAATATGTGAAAACGGCTGGCTAACTTCTTGGCAGCGATCATATGCCATTTGCAGGAGTGCTTCACATTTGTCGAGGTTGCCAGCTTCGTTTACGATGGCCACTTCATACTCAAGCCAACCACGGCCAATGGTAACCGCGTTCTTATCAAGTTCCAGACCGTGTGTCGTGCACAGTAGCTCTGCCCTATCGAATTCGTATCGTGCTGCCTCGACTTCCATTACCGCTCAGAAAAAATTTGCGAGGATCTTCCTGGCCGTGACGATTTGCCGAACATCACCGCCCTTGCTTGCGAAAACAATACCCTCATGACACAGTTTCATTGCCTTGCGATGATCGTATGCGTTACTTGCGATGGCCGCGAGTCCGACAAGGTTGGCTGCCATTTCCAGTGAATTGGAGGTCTTTTTCGCCAATCGCAAGGCACGCCGATAGCACGCCGATGCCTTGCCATGTAGTCCACGGCAGAGGAGTATGGACCCCAATTCGTGCCAGGCAACACACTGGGTTAGCAGCTTGCTTTTTCCGGACGCCCTTTGCAAGGCATCACGTAGCGTACACTCTGCCGCAGCATGTTCTCCCGATCGGGCGTAAACCTGAGCAAGTTGTGTGGAAAGTCCCACAGCTAGGCGATCGTCATCGTTCCTCGTAAGATATTCGATTACTCCTTTCAGACAATCAGCTCCTTCAGTCAGTTCGCCACCAAGAGTCCACCGATCTAGAAGTCGTAGTTGCGGGGCGCGGATTGCCGCAAACAAGTCACCCCAGCGCTGTTCTGATAATAGATGCGCAGCAGTTTGTCGCAATACATATCCGATGGGATCGGCGTGAACGTCGCTGAACGTGCGAACACATATACTCGCCAACTGCATTGCACCAGATGCCCTATCCGCAGCGTAGGTATTTGTCGCCGGATTGCCGTCGAGCCAATCGGTTAGGGATTTGTGGTACGGTGCTACTACTTCATTATCACGTTCGCGTAAAAGAGGAAACAATGAACCAAGGGACCTCGCGAAATCACGGGCTTCATCAATTCCACAATTCAATACTCTCTGAAGCATTGGGAGAGGGAGTGGTTCACGGGCACCAATGATGGCTGAGATTGCGGGGCGAAAGCGTGTCCGATACTCGTCCAAATCAGGGAATTGGCGATGAAAGTATTGGTAGAAGATCCCACTTAGTCCGAGTGGATATTCCTCGGGGCGGTCGAGCGACAGATGACCGAGGTGGAGGTCGTGGCAAAAACACTCGACATATAAGAACACGCCTTCACTCTTTTCCAGAATTTGTTCGACTAGCCGTTCAGAGTCTGGGCGGTTTTTAAGGTGTGATGCTAATTCATGCTCTAGAAACTCAAGGATGTCGGCGCAGTTTTCCTCTGTAGCGGTATTGAGAAGCTGTGGTCTTAGTCCTTGCAGTGGAGCCACAACATGACTCTCCGGACGGCTGGTGACAACGAGTCCAATCCAATCGGGCAAACGCGAGGCGTTGTGTGCGAGCATTTCTACAAGCTCGTTCCGGCCATCCGCACCGGCTTCGTCTAGCGCGTCGATGACAATCAGATATCTCTCACGGCCGCCATCAATGGTGTTTCCCAACGGGTTGGCCAGCAGATAATCGAACAATTCCGCCGCATTCTTCTGATCCAACCCTCCCGTCTTGATTTCCGGTAGCGTGAGCAGCAACTTGCGGAAGTCGGGGATCCGAGTTGCGATTTGAAAGGCGAGTGTGCGAACAACTCGCTGGGCACTTCGATGGTCTGGTTTGTCGTATTGGCAGAATTGGACGGCAATTACCTTGTCCCGGCCGTAGTGTGCTAAGTGAGCAACGAATGCGCTCTTGCCGACGCCTGGCGCGCCCATGATCCAAAACAATCGTGAACTACGGTCGGAACGTCCTCGCCACTCTTCAATTGCCTCGACAAGCCAGTTGCGCCCAACCAACCCTTTCTTGATCAGTTCGTGAATGCGTGAGTCCGAAGAAATGGGCTTGAGACATTGTGCAAGCTGATCA
>CALBSZ010000068.1 GCA_937967665.1 uncultured Planctomycetaceae bacterium | reverse complement strand
GTACACGTTGGAGACACGTCCTGCCATTGTTGGCAAAACTTCGACCTGAGATCGAGACCGAGTTGAACCACTTAGGCGTGTAACAGGACTGATTGCGACAGCCCTTCTCGTCCTTTAAACTACGGTATGGCAGTGCGGAAAAGCACCTGGCTTGCTTTCCATGCGCAAGGATAGGCGTCGAAACGACGACTGATGCTCATGGGATCGGACTTTTTGCTGTCCGAGGCTCGTGCGCGGTGCCCTCCGGTGGGCGCGTTCGCACGGCGCACCTGACGCAGGGTTCCGCACTGTCATTTCTTGATGACGGAATCCGATGTGGCTGGAAACGAATGAACAACGCGCAGACTTCGAAACAGACCTCGCTCAGAGGACTGGCCTCGACATCGAAGTCCTTCGCGCGATACGCCACCAGCTCTCCGGATTTGCGACTGGCCAACTCATCAAAGTCTGGTTCGGCAAAGTTGAACTGCCAGACTCCATAGCCGGTCCGTTTGCCAATTTACGGACTCAGTTGCCGACTCGTGCCAGTCTGTTTTCATGGGTCTATGGCCCTGAAAACTCAGTTGCCAGAGATCTCCTGTACGTAAAGATCCCGTCAAGCGAGAAACGCAGGTTGGTCAATCTGATTCTCGCCAGCAGTCGGAAACGGTTTCCCTGGTTGAATTCTCGGTTAATCCATGCGATGGCGTTTCGGCCACGGGCTTTCAACGACTTGAAGCCACGCAACGATAATGTCGAGCCGTGGGGACCACTCTATCGACGAGCTGCAATTCCGAAAGGACGGGGGAAGCGGTATTTGTGGATTCCCAACCCACCACTGAAGCGAATTCAGAAGACTTTGCTTCGATTGATCGGACCGCCGCTGGAACAACAGTTGCTGACCAGCGTGTACGGAGCTTCCACAGGCCGGGACGCCCCCACATTTTGCCATGCCGCCGCGCACCTGGGCAAGCGAGTGATCGCGAGCTTCGACATTCGGGACTTCTTTCCGAGCACCAGAATCGACAACATTCTTGCAGGCGTTCGTTTCCTCATGACGTCGGGAAGGAACGGAGTCGGCAAAATGGTTGATCCCACTCTACTTCCAAGCGAATTCGCCAACAGCAAGCAGGCAGTCGAGTTGAGGTGGACACGTGATGCCGAGATTCTTGTCGCGCGCCTGGCGACTTTCCGGGGCCGTTTGCCGCAAGGCTCGCCCCTTTCACCATTACTGGCGAACGTCGCATTTGCGCCGTACGACACTGCGATTCATCAGGCCCTTACTCATGAATTTGGACGCGGCGAATACTGCTACACACGTTATTTCGATGACCTAACGATTTCTATCTCCGCAGCGGCTGCGCGAAGGCGTTCGCCTAGCGAACTGAAATTGCAATGCAAGAAATTGCTGCTCGGCGTGCTGCATCGGACGCCGTATTCGCTTCAACCTCGAAAAAGTCGCTGTTCGGAAAGCAAGGCCGGTCACAACGTCACGGGCATGACGGTCTATCGTGATCATGTCGATTTGCCGCGCAAGCTGAAACGCCACCTGCGGTCGGTTGTTCATCACTTGCGCTCGGGTGACTTTGTGTCAGTTGCCCGTAAATGGTATTCCGCTCGCGGGGAAATGGAACCGAAGTTTCATTCCATAACTCGTGGTCACCGATGGAAGTCGGTCGGCTTGAAGAAGCGGCGTCTCTCTGCCGAGCGCCTTGCCACTCTTATGCTTCGGCACTTTTACCCTGACCTAAAACTCGAACGGCTGCTTCCAGACTGGTATCCCTGGCAAGAAACTTTCGACCGTGACGACACCGTTGTTGAGGGGCGGACGGCGTGGCCTATGGTCGAGTGGCTTCTGGCTGCGTTATGGAACGGCGAAATATCCCATTTTGCAGATGATTCGTCCAACGATTCGATCGTTTTCCAACAGGCCGGCGTGAGCGTTTGCAAGGTCATGGCCGAGTCATCGCTCGATTTCTTCTATCTTCCGCGGGATTGGGCCATTGCTGTGGTCGAGTATTGGCATCACCTGAAGGGCCTGTCCGGTTATCTCCGCGCATGTCCCGACGGCAGTGAGTTTGCCGGGATTCACACCTGGCGGGATGACCTTGGCAATGCCATGCAGGGAATTCGCATTGAGACAACGGCGCGGCCGCGGCAGGTAACGATAGCCGATTCTACGGATGCGCACCCGGATACACTGAGTGGCCGTATGCGAGAATCGACCTCGACCGTGGTTGACGAGGACAACGAGTTCGCGCGTCGCATCAAATGCAAGGCGGATGGTTCGCTCGGCTCCCGCCAAGAGCGTTTTCGAACGGAAGTTCATGACGAGTCGTCATTCAATGACTGGATTTCGGCGGTCGCTGAACTCTTCGTACGCAGACTGCCCCGGCTTCCTGTGGCTGCCGCCTCACCAAAGTCCTTGTCGTCCGAAGATTTCTTTGACTACATCCGTGTTAAGCACGATCAACTGCTGAAGCGCGTGTCGCAACACTACAAGATCGTCGAACGTGTCGAGAAACATGTCGGTTTGCAAAAACGATCTGATCCTCCATTTCGAAAGGTCCAACACAAGATTCTGTTATTGCTTGGCCGCTACTTCGAGATGTCTACCGACCGGCGGCGTGAACTTGAGGGTGCGGGTCCTAACGCCTGGCTGAACGAGTTGGCAACGAAGCCGTGGACGGAGTGCGTCGAGCGCCGTCTGGTACAACAAGCCGATCTACTTGAGGAACGGCATTGTCAGCTTCGGACCGACGATTCAGAGCGAAGGTTATTTGTTCAGGCGAGTGGTAGCGAGATCGTGGCGGAGCGAGCATTGCTAACGTCGGTTTTATCAAAGGCAACATCTGACAAATGTTGGAACGAACTCATCCAGCTTTCCAAAATCCTCTATACAAATATCTATGAAGCCATTGAGCCGGCCTTGTGTACAGACACTCCGCCAGACGGAGGCGGGACGATCAATGTTTCTGACTGGAAGCGACGAAGAATGTGGAAACGACTCCAGTCGGCCGCCCGCTCCGATGTGAAAGACCGCTTGAACTTGATCGAGCAGATGCGGAATCGCGCCGCTCATGGAGAATCCGTCGATCGACGCAAAGAATGGGTTTGGATTCAGCGTCGCATTCGCGATGTGCTAGGAAGGTCATGTGAATCAAAGACGGGTCCCAAGCATCCTGAGTATCACGCGGATGACGACTTGGAACTTTGGCCTTACGAAGCCGGCTTGGCGAAACTCCAATTGCTGACTGACGTCGCAATGTGGCTAACGGCGATCCGTGACAAGCACGCTTGGCGAACTGAAGAATCCTAGATCCGAAGTCTGCGACAAGCGCTTATCATGTATCATGATCGTCGGGCACGGTGGAATGGTTTCTAATGATAGTTACCTGTTCGCTGTTTTTGCATGATTCGAGCGTTGCGAAAGAACCTGATAGTGTTCCGAAATTCATTGAGGGCGACGTTTGCGTCTATGGCGGGACATCCGGTGGCGTGGTCGCGGCTGTGCAGGCGCGGCGGATGGGCAAGTCGGTGGTGTTGCTTGAGCCGGGAAAGCACTTGGGCGGTATGACATCAGGCGGCCTCAGTGCTGTGGATATCGGCGATCCCCGCAGCGCCGGAGGAATCGCGCGCGAGTATTTCAGAAAACTGGTGGTGACGTAAGGCAATAGAAGAAAATGAAAGATGCACCGAAGCCGCCTTGGCTCGAATTCCCGGATCTGCCGGCCGGGCATATTGGCTGGAGGATGGGAATGGCCGAACAATACCTTTGCGACTTTGTGGATTGGGCGACCTCCCGCAGCTCAAGCCAGCGGCACGCTACCTGGAAGAACTTCGCCCGATTCCAAGTGCCTGGCATGAGTTAGCGGCGGAACTCTATGTTTATCCGAGCGACGACGAAGACGAGCTGCAGGCCGCCTGGGATCTGTTCCAGGATACGCACGACGATTGAGCGGTTGGCGCGTACACGCTCGACGGAGGCTGGGTGATCTCAGCACATGGAATATGGTTCCGCCAGTCAGCCGTCGCTGTTAAAACGTTATGCGACGCGCCGAAAGTCGCTGCCGAAAACCAGGCGAGGAAAAATGGTCGTCAAACGGTTGAAGGCGGTGAGCGAATGTTTCGCCGACCCTCGTAACAAAGGCTATCATTCATGACCGATTCAGAGACGATATTTCGGGTCCAAAAACAGGTGGACGAAGGTGACCGTGAGGGTATCATTGAGCAATTTCGACAACATCCGGATTTGGTCGAAGCGATTACTCTAGGTTCGGAAATCAGATTTCTGCACTACGCCGCGGTTGAGGAAAAGCCTGATCTTGTGCGGCTGTTTTTCGACCTGGGCATTCCACTGAATACAACCAATGAGTATGGCGAATGCCCGTTATCGGCGATGGTTCAGATGGGCGACACCTACACCGGCAAGTGGATGCACAAAAAAGGAGCGGATCCCAACCTCAGCCCCTGGCCCATGGCGGCGGCGATCGCGCGCGGCCGCCTGGACATCGTCAAATTGCTTGTCGAGTACGGGGTGGATGTCAATGCGGTATTTTTCAGCCCGCCGACTACCGCACTTTCTCACGCCGTTGAATTCAACCAGAAAGAAATCATCCAATACCTTCGTTCTCTCCATGCGATCATGCCGGACGGGAAAGAGATGGTTTTGGACGACGACAGCCAACGTGCCGACGATGAAAGTGAGGCCGTCGACGCGGAAGTCATGGAACTCGACGAACGGGTTCAGCAGATCGAAGACAGTGTTGACGTTCACGACGAAATCAAAGCCTATTTCGAATACCATCTCGACGCGCCGCCGCAAGAACTGGGGTTACACGAGATCATTCCCGGCGAAACCAGCATCTCCGTTTGGTTTGTTGAACCGGAGGACGCCAATGACCCTCGAGTCATTTTTACGTCAGGCATGTCCGGTAAACCGATGACGGTTCCCAGCGGCATGGAAGCGTACCGGTTTGCGGAACTGCTCATGTTTCTTCCTCCGGATTGGCCTGTTCCTCCAGATCTCAATGACAGTTCGCAATCCTGGCCGTGGCTCTGGCTGCGAACGATTGCCCATTATCCTCATCAGCAGGGAACCTGGCTGGGCGATTCGGTGACCTCGTTTGCCAACGATGATCCTCCCCGACCGCTCGATGCAAGCTGCCGTTTTTCGGCGTTCTTGCTTGGCACGAACCTCGGGGGCTACCGGGGGTTCACGGCTACTGATGGCAGACAAATCAATATGATCACGGCCATGCCGATCTACACCGAGGAATACGCCGTTGCTCGAAGGAAGGATGGAATCGCTGAATTGTTACAGCGCTTCGCCGCCCGCGACATCAGCGCGTCATTGATCCCGAACCGGCCCAACGTTGGATGATTGTTGATGGCGTCGGTAGTCTTTTTTGTCTTCGCGCCTGAAATCAGCACGGCTGGCAAGTACGAAGTGCGGTTGTTGTTCACGACGCACGAGAACCGCTCGACGAAAACGGGGTGACTATCCATTGTTCAGATGGCAAACGCACTGTCGCCGTGAACCAGCGTCAATCAGCGCTAGTCGATGGAGTGCCTCGCGCGTTGGGCGTTTTTCGTTTCGAGGTCGGCAAGACGAGCCGCATAG
>CALBSZ010000067.1 GCA_937967665.1 uncultured Planctomycetaceae bacterium | reverse complement strand
TGCTCCCATCGCTGGATTCGCCGTTAAAGGCGCAATTTTTCATCAGGGCTACAACAACTGCTTTCAAGGAGTCCAAGGCGCCAGGATGTATCGCGCGGTTTTCCCCGAAATGATTCGGTCTTGGCGCGAAGCCTTTCAGGACGAGGCATTACCATTTTGCATCCTGAGTCAATGCACCGCCGGAGCACAGCAAACTCGCGACAACTTCCTGGTACACCTCAAGGATATTGGCGCGCGCATTCGAGAAGCACAGTATCAGACGTTCCTTGATTTCTACAACGAGGGCGACAAGAACATCGGGTTTGTCAGCACCTACGATCTTCGGCACTCCAATTACCATCCTCGCGTCAAAATTCCTGCCGGCGAACGCGCCGCAATCTGGGCACTCGTCTCACAATACGACGTGGGCCATGGGCTGCACTGGCTCCCGCCCGCGCTGAAAGAGATGAAAGCCGTCGACGGCGCCCTGGAACTGACGTTCAACGAGTCCGTGAGCGACAACAGCGACGGCACTGACATGTCCGGTTTTGCCGTTGCCGGCGAAGACATGAAGTTCCAGCCCGCTGAAGTAGCGCACAAAGTCGTCGGGCAGGACGGTCGAAAGCTCCAGTACGACAAGTCGACACTTGTGCTGAAAAGTCTTTTGGTGAGCAAGCCAGTGCACTTCCGCTACGCCTGGGGCCGAAATCCGACCGGTGACATCCAACGCAGCGTCCCCTTTGGCAACACCGTGATGCTTCCCACGCAACGCAGCGACAACTGGTCGAACGCCGACTTGCTCAAGGCGCTGACTGGCATGGACGCGGAAAAACCGGGTCAGCTCAGTCGCGGCGAGAACAATGCCTTGCGAGCCGCGCTCGAAAAAGAAGATCAATGTCGAAAGTTGGCTGAAGCCAAAAATGTTTTGGAGCAGGCAACGGCTAAGGAGCTCGACAGATGAAGTTTCAATTCCTTGCCATGCCGCCGGCCGGTTGCCGCCGGACATTCCCGCGCAATTTGCCACACAGAATGTTTCCACTGGCCATTGCGGCTGTTGTGGTACTCGTCGCACAAGTAATCGATGCGCAACCAGTTAACGCCCATCAAGCCTCACGCCCCAACATCGTTCTGATCCTGGCCGACGACCTCGGCGCACGGGATCTCAGTAACGAAGGGTCGACGTATTACGAGAGCCCGCACATCGATCGGATCGCGAACATGGGGATGAAGTTCACGCGTGGTTATGCCACGTGCCAGGTCTGCAGTCCGTCTCGCGCTTCGATACTTACCGGCAAGTATCCCGTTAACACGGTCATTACGACCTTGATCGGGGACCGATCGGGAGTTGCGTGGCGCGCCGCGAACCGCCATGACAGTCACCTGCCGCCGGAATATGAACGCAACCTGCGTGACTCGGAACAGACTTTGGCCGAGGTCTTGCGCGATGCTGGTTATCGAACCTTCTTCGCTGGCAAATGGCATCTTGGTTCCCGGGGCTCCTGGCCCACCGATCACGGTTTCGATATCAACGTCGGCGGCTGGGACGCGGGGAGTCCGCGGGGCGGTTATTTCTCGCCGTACAGGAACCCGAATTTGAAAGACGGTCCGCTGGGGGAGTCGCTGCCAGTGCGACTGGGCCGCGAGACGGCGAAGTTCATTGAAGAAAACCGGGACCAACCGTTTCTCGCCTACTTGTCGTTTTACTCGGTCCATGGCCCGATCCAGACGACGCAGCCGCTCTGGAACAAGTATCGCGACAAGGCCGCCGCCGCGGGCCTTGCCACCGAACGGTTCCAATTCGACCGCCGTCTGGCGGTCCGCCAGGTGCAGGACTGCCCGATCTATGCCGGCATGATCGAGTCGATGGACGATGCCGTCGGAATCGTGCTAAAAAAGCTGGCGGATTTGAAATTGATGGATAACACGATTATCTGCTTTACTTCGGACAATGGTGGAGTGTCCTCGGGCGACGCGTTTTCCACCAGCAACCTGCCGCTGCGCGGCGGCAAGGGACGTCAATGGGAAGGGGGGATTCGCGAGCCGTTCTATATCTACGCGCCGGGTGTAACCAGGCCGGGTTCATTATCTGCCGTTCCAGCAAGCGGCATCGACTGGTATCCCACCCTGTTGGAGCTCGCCGGCGTGCCAGTCCCAACAGAACAAGAGGTGGACGGTGTCAGTCTGGTGCGCGTCCTCCGCGGTGGTGCGATTCCCGATCGACCGCTCTACTGGCATTACCCGCACTATGGAAATCAAGGCGGCGAACCCTCTTCAATCCTGATGGAAGGAGACTGGAAGCTGATCTATTACCATGAAGACCAGCACTATGAACTCTACAACATCACGCAAGACGTGGGCGAGCAGCACGACATGGTGGACGCCGAACGGGACCGCGCGCGAGCCATGCAGGCGAGGCTGCAGCAGTGGCTGGCCGCGTCGCCGGCGAAGTTCCCGATAAAGGATCCTCAATTCGACGCGGGCAAGCGCAAAGCCCGCTGGGAAAACCTGCGCACGTCCGGCATGCAGCGACTGGAAGCGCAGCACGCCGCCTTCCTGAACAAAGATTTTCAGCCCAATAAAGACTGGTGGAAGAGTGCGCTGGCCGAGTAACGTGCCATTCAGGAATCGCATACGTATTTGGTTCGTTCGCGACTATTTGGCGAAGAGTTGATCGAGGGGCAGCGACTTGAACTCCAAGGCGTTGCCGAACGGATCCAGGAAGAACATCGTGGCCTGTTCGCCTACCTGTCCTGCAAAACGGATGTGCGGTTCAATCACGAATTGCACGCCCCGTTCGATCAAGCGGTCGCGTAGTTCAGTCCACTGATCCATCGTCAAGACCACTCCCATATGCGGCACGGGAACATCATGCCCGTCCACTGCATTGTGATGCAAACCGGTTGTCGCGGCGGACGGGCAGGGCGGTTGGAAGTGGGCGACGATCTGGTGGCCATACAGGTTGAAATCGATCCAGGATGCTGAACTGCGTCCTTCCGGGCAGCCCAGAACTTCACCGTAAAAACGCCGTGCATCGTCCAGGTCTGATACCGGAAATGCAATATGAAAGGGGCGTAGCGGGGACATGTCTTTTCGCCTTGTTTCAAAGTGTTTCGGTTTTCGGTATTCGTGCTTTGAGTTTGTTTCGTATTTCGTGCTTCGGATTTCGAGTTTTTGCGGTGCTCGGATTCAAACTTCGCTTGTTTAGGTACGAACGTATCATTGTTTGAGACACCAATTCTGGATACGATAGCATAAGAGCAGCGCGAGAGGATCCCGCAGAAGGTGATCTTCGTGAAGCGGGACGGCTGCGATTCGAGGGAGAGTGACGATGGAAAAGATCAAGCGAATTCTGGTACCGACCGACTTCAGCCCGACGGCCGATCGTGCCTTGGAGTGGGCGAAAACACTTGCCCTGGCCACGAACGCTTCGATTCATCTGCTTTACGTGGACGATGATCCGCTTTTGAACGCCCCGACCACCGGCCAGGAGTATCGTGACGAATACGAAGACAAGATGGCGGTCAAGTTCGACGGCATTCTGCCCAAGCACCTGCGCGAAAAGTTTGATGTGCAATACGCAGTCAAGAGCGGCATCGCGGCGGAGCAGATATTTGAGTACGTCGCCAATCACGATATCGACTTGATCGTCATTGGAACCAAGGGGCGCAGCGCCGTGATGGATGCCCTGCTTGGGAGCGTAGCGCATGCGGTCATCAAGGACGCCAAAGTCCCCGTGGTTTCGGTCCGCCATGCGCACTAGCTAGACAGCGCCATCTTGGATCTTTGGTCGCTAGGGTTAAGTGCATGCGGTCACGTCGTTTAACCCGAATACCGTTCAATTTTCACGTGGGACGGGCACTCCTGCCCGTCGCTCATACCGC
>CALBSZ010000066.1 GCA_937967665.1 uncultured Planctomycetaceae bacterium | reverse complement strand
ACACGTGGGAGTTCTGGACGGGCGGCGGTGGTTCAGGGTCCGGTTCCTGGCAACCGTTGGCCGGACCGAGCGTTGCCTTGGACCAGTGGACGCACATTACCGCCACGTTTGCCGCGACCAGCGGCCCCGACGGCAACGGCGCGTATTCCGGCATCAAGACGCTTTACATCGATGGCCAGCAGGTCGCCCAAGCGACGCAGTTTTATGAACCCAATTCGACGGCGGGAGTGCACCTTGGCAGCGGCGCCGACGACGGCAGCCAGTTTCCGTTCGACGGCCCCATCGACGACGTGGGACTCTGGAGCCGAGCTTTGACCGCCGCTGAAGTTGAAGCCGTTTATGCGGCTGGTCAGAGCGGCGTTCCCAGTGTCGGTCACCAACAGGCAACGCTGACTGTCTCGATTACGGGAAACAACGATGCCCCGGTGGCCAACCCGGACGCTTATACGGCGACGAACGAGGACTCGACCTTGGTAGTTCCCGCCGGCGCGACAGACCTGCTGTCGAATGATAGCGACATTGAATTTGTAGCACGCGAAGACTTGAGCGCCGGCGCGACGTACGCGTACTCCGTCCTGCCTCAGTTCTCAGGGGGCACGCACTACTTTGACGACACCCATGTGCAGACCGTGAATGCCTTCAGTACGGGACAGCTGACTGACGGCGTCCTGCAGTCGGGCGCCCCGGGCGGCGCCGGACAGCCGATTGTGGGCTGGGATCCAGCTGGAGTTTCCTCGGACATCATCTTCGACTTCGAATCCGTGAACCTGGTCACCGACGTCGTCGTCGGCACGCACACCTGGTCGGCGTTTGCCAACGGAGCGCCCAACGACGTCACGATTTCTTTCAGTACGACAGGAACGACTGCGGGAGATTTTGGCAATGCCCAGACGGCCACGTTTACGAGTGCGGATGTTCCCACGGATGGCCATCACAATTTGACGGTCGACGTCGCCGATTCCTTGGCGCGCTACGTCAAGCTGCAGTTCAACGGCGGCGCGGTCTTGACGGGAAACACACCGAACAAGTGGATGCTGGACGAGGTGTCGATCTTTGGCAGCAGGCCTTCGCTGACCGTGGCGACCGCGGATACAACGAGCGCCAAGAATGCGACGGTCGCCGTGGCCGCGGACGGCAGCTTCAGCTATGACCCCAGCGGATCGGCAGCAATCCAGGCTTTGAACCCCGGGGAATCCACCACCGACACGTTTAGCTATACCATCACGGATGGACAAGGCGGCAGCGACAGCGCGATGGTCACGATTTCGATCTCAGGGCTGAACGATGTGCCCATCGCGACGGACAACACAGCAACCGTGACGGAAGACACGACGCTCACCGACGCGGGCAACGTGTTGACCGACGACGATGGTTCCGGCGTCGACCATGATCCGGATACAGCAGTGGTCACCCTGGTAACCCCCGCCAGCGTGTCTCTCGATGTCGGCTCAGAGTTCACCACCTACTTCGTTCAGAACCTGATCAATGAAGGGTCTTTGGCGTCCCTGACCGCCGACAACTACACCACAGCCGTGGCGGGAACCGGCCCCGCAAACACCTGGGTCACCGACGCTTTTGGAGCTGACTACTATGCGAGCGGCGGCGGCATCGGCCCCGACCCGGTCATCACCTTCGGCCTCGGCGGGACGAAGGAACTGACCGATTTTGTCTACTGGGGATATGCCGGCATCAACAACGAGGCCAAAGACTTCACGCTGGAATTTTCGACCGACGGCGGCGCGACTTATGGCAGTCCCGTGAACGTGTCGCACAGTACTCGGGCCGGTACCGGACAAGTAACCTTGTCGCTGGGTGGAGTGTTTGTGGCCGACACCGTGCGCATGACCATCACCGACAATCACTTTGGCACCGCCGGCGCGGCGGGCGGCGACCGCGTTGGACTGGGCGAAGTCAAGTTCCTGGCCCAGCAGTCGTTTCGAGTCACCGGTGTCAATGGTAGTGCGGATGCGGGGACGGACACCACCGGGAACTATGGGACATTAGACTGGGATACGGACGGCAGTTACACCTACACGCTGGATAACGCCAATCCATCCGTTCAGACGCTGTCGCAAGGCGCTGTGGTCACGGACACGTTCACCTATTCGATCAACGATATCGGCGTTCTTTCCAGCGGCCTGGTCGCCCACTGGCAACTGGACGGCGATGCGACAGACGCTGCGGGGAACGGCTACGATGGCGCGGTCGTGGGCACCGTGCCCGCAGTCACGGGCCAGATTGACGAGGCGTTCGATTTCCCCGCCAATGCCGGCGATCGCGTCGACGTTCCCTACGATCCGGCCTTGAACCCGGCCAGCTTCACCGTTTCCGCCTGGGCCAAAGTGGAAGGGGGCACGAGTCACCGCTCGGTGATTACATCGCGTTCCGCCGCCAGCAATACGCAAGGCTACATCATTTATGCCACACCTGGAAACACGTGGGAGTTCTGGACGGGCGGCGGTGGTTCAGGGTCCGGTTCCTGGCAACCGTTGGCCGGACCGAGCGTTGCCTTGGACCAGTGGACGCACATTACCGCCACGTTTGCCGCGACCAGCGGCCCCGACGGCAACGGCGCGTATTCCGGCATCAAGACGCTTTACATCGATGGCCAGCAGGTCGCCCAAGCGACGCAGTTTTATGAACCCAATTCGACGGCGGGAGTGCACCTTGGCAGCGGCGCCGACGACGGCAGCCAGTTTCCGTTCGACGGCCCCATCGACGACGTGGGACTCTGGAGCCGAGCTTTGACCGCCGCTGAAGTTGAAGCCGTTTATGCGGCTGGTCAGAGCGGCGTTCCCAGTGTCGGTCACCAACAGGCAACGCTGACTGTCTCGATTACGGGAAACAACGATGCCCCGGTGGCCAACCCGGACGCTTATACGGCGACGAACGAGGACTCGACCTTGGTAGTTCCCGCCGGCGCGACAGACCTGCTGTCGAATGATAGCGACATTGAATTTGTAGCACGCGAAGACTTGAGCGCCGGCGCGACGTACGCGTACTCCGTCCTGCCTCAGTTCTCAGGGGGCACGCACTACTTTGACGACACCCATGTGCAGACCGTGAATGCCTTCAGTACGGGACAGCTGACTGACGGCGTCCTGCAGTCGGGCGCCCCGGGCGGCGCCGGACAGCCGATTGTGGGCTGGGATCCAGCTGGAGTTTCCTCGGACATCATCTTCGACTTCGAATCCGTGAACCTGGTCACCGACGTCGTCGTCGGCACGCACACCTGGTCGGCGTTTGCCAACGGAGCGCCCAACGACGTCACGATTTCTTTCAGTACGACAGGAACGACTGCGGGAGATTTTGGCAATGCCCAGACGGCCACGTTTACGAGTGCGGATGTTCCCACGGATGGCCATCACAATTTGACGGTCGACGTCGCCGATTCCTTGGCGCGCTACGTCAAGCTGCAGTTCAACGGCGGCGCGGTCTTGACGGGAAACACACCGAACAAGTGGATGCTGGACGAGGTGTCGATCTTTGGCAGCAGGCCTTCGCTGACCGTGGCGACCGCGGATACAACGAGCGCCAAGAATGCGACGGTCGCCGTGGCCGCGGACGGCAGCTTCAGCTATGACCCCAGCGGATCGGCAGCAATCCAGGCTTTGAACCCCGGGGAATCCACCACCGACACGTTTAGCTATACCATCACGGATGGACAAGGCGGCAGCGACAGCGCGATGGTCACGATTTCGATCTCAGGGCTGAACGATGTGCCCATCGCGACGGACAACACAGCAACCGTGACGGAAGACACGACGCTCACCGACGCGGGCAACGTGTTGACCGACGACGATGGTTCCGGCGTCGACCATGATCCGGATACAGCAGTGGTCACCCTGGTAACCCCCGCCAGCGTGTCTCTCGATGTCGGCTCAGAGTTCACCACCTACTTCGTTCAGAACCTGATCAATGAAGGGTCTTTGGCGTCCCTGACCGCCGACAACTACACCACAGCCGTGGCGGGAACCGGCCCCGCAAACACCTGGGTCACCGACGCTTTTGGAGCTGACTACTATGCGAGCGGCGGCGGCATCGGCCCCGACCCGGTCATCACCTTCGGCCTCGGCGGGACGAAGGAACTGACCGATTTTGTCTACTGGGGATATGCCGGCATCAACAACGAGGCCAAAGACTTCACGCTGGAATTTTCGACCGACGGCGGCGCGACTTATGGCAGTCCCGTGAACGTGTCGCACAGTACTCGGGCCGGTACCGGACAAGTAACCTTGTCGCTGGGTGGAGTGTTTGTGGCCGACACCGTGCGCATGACCATCACCGACAATCACTTTGGCACCGCCGGCGCGG
Source organism: uncultured Planctomycetaceae bacterium (assembly GCA_937967665.1). Taxonomy (GTDB): domain Bacteria; phylum Planctomycetota; class Planctomycetia; order Pirellulales; family Pirellulaceae; genus CALBSZ01. Next base: position 1,147 of record CALBSZ010000066.1, on the reverse strand, counting down.
CGGGCGGCGACCGCGTTGGACTGGGCGAAGTCAAGTTCCTCGCCCAACAGTCGCTCAAGATCACGGCAATGGAAGGCGTTACGGATGCGAGTACCGACATTAACGGGACCTACGGGACGCTCGACTGGAATACCGACGGCAGCTACACCTACGCGCTGGACAACGCCAACCCATCGGTGCAGGCGTTGGCGCAGGGCGAAGTGCTCAACGATACCTTCACGTACTCGATCAATGATACGGGCGCTCTTACCAGCGGCCTGGTCGCCCACTGGCAACTGGACGGCGCTGCAACGGACGCTTCGGGGAACGGCTACGACGGCACGGTAGTGGGAACTGTGCCCGCTGTCACGGGCCAGATTGACGACGCACTCGATTTCCCCGCCAATGCCGGCGATCGTGTCGACGTTCCCTACGATCCGGCCTTGAACCCGGCCAGCTTCACCGTTTCCGCCTGGGCCAAAGTGGAAGGGGGCACGAGTCACCGCTCGGTGATTACATCGCGTTCCGCCGCCAGCAATACGCAAGGCTACATCATTTATGCCACACCTGGAAACACGTGGGAGTTCTGGACGGGCGGCGGTGGTTCAGGGTCCGGTTCCTGGCAACCCTTGGCCGGACCGAGCGTCGCCTTGAATCAGTGGACGCATATCGCCGCGACGTTTACCCCAACCGGCGGCCCCGACGGCAACGGCGCGTATTCCGGCATCAAGACGCTGTACATCGACGGCCAGCAGGTTGCTCAAGCGTCGCAATTCTACGAGCCCAATTCGTCGGCGGGAGTGCATCTTGGCAGCGGCGCCGACGACGGCAGCCAGTTCCCGTTCGACGGCCCCATCGACGACGTGGGACTCTGGAGCCGAGCATTGACCGCGGCCGAAGTGGAAGCCGTTTATGCTAAGGGCCAAAACGGCGCGGCACTGCTGGGAACTGGCTCGGCAACACTGACCGTCGATATTATCGGTACGAATGACGCTCCTGACGCCAACGACGACACGATCACGGATGGTGCCGAAACGACGGAGGACACTCCGGTGACGATCGATGTGGCGGCGAACGACAGCGATCCAGACGTCGACGGCAACGCGCCGGACGACCTGCTCCTGACGGTCTTCGGCGTCAGCACCACCAGTGGCGTCATGATTACAAA
>CALBSZ010000065.1 GCA_937967665.1 uncultured Planctomycetaceae bacterium | reverse complement strand
GCCTCCGAGATGCCGACGCTGACGTTCGACCCCGATGCACTGCATCGCGCGATCCTGAACGTGGTCACAAACGCCATCGATGCTTGTGAGCATTCGCCCGACGGCACCGTCGTCGTCAAGACGGAACTCTCGTCCGACGGCTCCACGGTAAACACCATCGTGGCCGACAACGGCGACGGGATCCCGGCCGACGACATCAAGAAGATCTTCTCCGTCTTTGAATCCCGCAAAGGCAGCCGCGGCACAGGCCTGGGGCTGCCGGTGAGTGAAAAAATTCTCCGCGAACACGGCGGCGGCATCCTGGTTGAAAGCACTCCCAAACACGGCAGCCGCTTCATTCTGCACTTTCCGGCACTGCTGCCTCCCTCGGCCGGAGAACCCTCCGGATTGACGCACGAGATGTAGACCCTAAACAAGCGAAGTTTGAATCCGAGCATCGCAAACATTCGAAATCCGAAGTACGAAAAACGAAACAAATTCAAAATCCGAAATTCAAAACAGTTTCACCTGAATTCAACGGAAACGCGAAATACAAACGCCGTTGGGATTTTGGATTTTCGTATTGTGTCATTTGAATTTGTTTCGGTTTTCGATATTCATGCTTTGAATTTCAAATCCAGAACTCACAGACCTCGCTTGTTTAAGGACGAGCCATGCGCTGTCGCTTCAATAGTCCGCTGACTGATCGTCATTGTCGGACTGCTGTTTCAGCAGACGCGTCATCAGGCGACCCCAAATCAGATATTGGATCGCGGCGAACAGGAAGATGCCGCCACCCACGATCAGCACCGGCCCGAACGAACCGAGTGTCAGGAACAACAAGATCAACACCATGAAGCTGACAAACAGTGCCGCCAGACCTAGCGACAGGCACGACCGTTGCGGCGGCTCGGGAATCTCAGGCTTGCTGGGCAGGGGCGGCATGTGTGGCGTGTTCTAGTCAGATGAAGGAAGGAACCAGCGGGGCCATCGCGCCCGGAGTCGTGCTGTGATCGGCCCGTCGCCTGCCGCAGTTGAATTCTGGAGTTTGCACAAAGTAGTTCGGACTTCCAAGCCCATCGCTGCCATTCGCTTTCGACACGGATGTCCATCGGACTCGAAATCTAACTGGGCAGCGCCAGGTTTTCGGCAATCCGCTAAATACAAGCACGCAGCGCGAGCAAGTGTATACGGTCGTAAGTTACCCACTCGGTGGCGCTTCGAGCTTGTATGACGACGGCACGTGAAGCTGTCGGATTAGGCTACGCAGCACTGCCTAATCGCCGATAAATTCCGGCACGACGAGCTGTGGGATCGCGCCGATTTCAAAGCCTCGCTTCAGGAACAGGCAGACGGATTCCCGCCCACGCTCGCCGAAATCCAGTGTCCAATCGTTGACGTACATGCCGACGAATTCATCGGCCATGCCCCGGTCCAAACCGCGCCCGAAACCCAGGGCGTAGTCGAGTGCTTCCTGGCGATGCTCCAATCCGTAGCGGATACTCTCTTTCAGCAGCCGCGTGACTTCCAGCATCGCAGCCGATCCGAGGTCACGGCGAATCGCGTTGGCGCCCAGCGGCAGCGGCAGGCCGCCAGTTTCCTCGTGCCACCACTTCCCCAGATCCACGCAAAGCTGCAGCGACTGCGACGCGTACGTCAACTGACCTTCGTGAATGATCAGGCCGGCGTCGATCTGCCGCCCCTGGAATTCGCCGGCTTCCGTCACGTTCAAAATCTCGTCGAACGGCACCACCACATGCTGGAAATCCTGGTCGAGCCACATGCGAAGGGCCAGGAACGCGGACGTCAAAGTTCCAGGCACGGCGATGGTCATCCCGGCCAGATCTTCACGACCATGCTCTTTCCTGGCAACCACCATGGGTCCGTAATTGTCGCCCATGCTCGCCCCGCATTGGCAGATGGCGTATTTGTCCGCCAGGTGGGCGTAAGCGTGAATGCTGACCGCCGTCAGTTCCAGTTCCCCCGTGAACGCGCGGCGGTTGAGTGTTTCGATATCGACCAGCTCGTGCGTGAACTCGTAGTCCCCCGTCGCAATCTTATCCTTCGCCAAGGCGTAGAACATGAAGGCGTCATCGGGATCCGGACTATGGCCAACGCGGATCAACTGTTTCGTAGTCGTCACGACGGTCTTCTTTCCTGTCTGATTTTTTAAAGTGTCGGCGTATCGGAAACGTCAAGACTAACAGCAAAACATCCGCCGTCCCGATCACTTACTTGCTACGATGATGCCGAAATCGCCGTCCCGACGCAACCGGCGTCAAAGAGCAATACAAATACTCACCCACTTGCCCTGCCTGGGAACCAACCTCCAGCCCCCCGGCTGCTACACCCAACACCCTCCCTAGGGAGGGTTGCTGTCGAGCCGCTCTCCCCTGAGACGCTTGCTGTCGAGCGACCCTCCCGCGCGAAAGGTCGCGGGGAACGAGCGGGGAAGTCGATCCACGTTGAACGACTCCCTTCCCAAGCAGAGAACCGCACATTCACCCCCCACTTAACCCGCCGTCACATTTCCCACCCCTGTCGATATTCCCGCCGCACCAGCGTCTCCGCCTCCGGCGCATTCACCGCCTTCATAGCCTTCCCGTTCCATTCGATTTTCTGGCCCAGCCGAATGGCCAGATTGCCCAGCAAGACGACCTCGGTAAACGGTCCCGAGTGTCCGAAGTGGGACAACGCCGCCGGTCCTCCCTGGCAGGCCGCGATCCATTCGGCATCCTCGTTGGCAACGCGCGGAATCGTTTGCGGGGTATCCTGGACTGCTTCGATCAGTTCCCCGGGACTCGTCACCCAGTTCGTGCGAAAGCGATTGAAGAAGAATTTCCCTTTGTCGCCGATCATGACCAGGTCAAACGTCTTCGTCACCGCAGCGGCCTCCATGCCGGCGCCCGCGAGCACGCCAGCTGCGGGCCGACGATCGCCGTCGTACCACACAAATTTCAAGTCGTGACTGTAATTGCCCGCCGGGAAACGATAGGTCACGGTGGAGGACGTCGGTCCCGACTCGGCCGTGTTGCCCACCGCGTCGGCTACCACCGATGTCGGGTAATTCAAGTCGAGCGACCAGAACGGCATGTCCATGATGTGGCAACCCATGTCGCCCAGCGCGCCGGTACCAAAATCCCACCAGCCGCGCCATTTGAACGGCACGTACGCCGCGTTGTATTCTCGGAACGGGGCGGGCCCGAGCCACAAATCCCAGTCCAGCCCGTCCGGGACCGGCTGCTTCTCGGGGCGCTGTTTGACTCCCTGCGGCCAGATGGGGCGATTCGTCCAGCAGTGTACTTCCGACACCTTACCGATCACGCCCGCCCGAATCAGTTCGACCGCGCGGCGAATCGGTTCCCCCGCGTGCGCTTGATTCCCCATCTGCGTCGCCACGCCGTGTTTCGCGGCGGTTGCGGACATCAATCGCGCTTCCCCGATAGAATGCGTCAGCGGCTTCTGGCAGTAGACGTGCTTGCCCCGTCGCATGGCCATGACCGAGGCGGGACAGTGCGTATGATCCGGCGTCGACACGGTCACCGCGTCGATGTTCTTGTCTTCTTTGTCCAGCATCACGCGAAAGTCGCGGAAGAATTTGGCTCGCGGGTGCAGTTCGCGCGCGTCCTTGCCTTTCGCGCGGCGGCCGTCATCGACATCGCACAAAGCGACGATGTTCCCACCTGCTCTATGGACCCCCGCCACGTCGCTGGCTCCCTTCCCGCCAATCCCGATGCAAGCCACGTTGACCCGCTCATTCGCCCCCCAGACGCTGGACGGCACAAAGGTAAAGGCAAACGGCGCCGCTGCCGCGGCACGGACAAACTGTCGTCGAGAAGATCTGGCCATGCGAATTTTTCTCCTGTAAGGAAGGTACCGTGGCGACATCGCGGCAGCATACGAGTGCCACCATGTTGACACGTTTTATTCCGCCGGGGAAGGCTGCCCCGTGTCCGGCACGACAAAGCATACCCCCATGTCATCCCCTGCTCCGCGCGACCCAATCGTTTTTTTGGAAAATTACTTGATTTCAACAGCATATCTGTGGATGATGGGCATGCCAAACCTGGCCTGAAATCGGTAAAGATCGCAGGCCCGGGAGTTGGACCTGTCGAATAGACTATTTCGGTCTTGGGAGGCTGCTTTGATCTGTGGCAGCCAACGCCCCAAGAGGGAACGGCAAATACGTGCTCGTTAAGTCGCCGGGCTGCTTAGCGTGGCAACCAGCATACGGAGTCGATTATGAGTCGCCATGGCCTTTCGCTTGAGACTTGCCCTTTTCGATTGGAACCACGTACCAAACGTCGCGGCGGCGTTCGGTCGCGCCGACGGAAACGGCGCGGACCGCTGGCGATGGAGGCGTTGGAAAGCCGGCAGCTGTTGACCTTCGCCCCCATTGCGATAACCGACTTCAGCGCGGCGGCCGGCGACCTGACGCTGCATGGCTCGGCCAATGTACTGGGCACGGATCTGGAGCTTACCCCGGCACAAAACGGCCAGCGTGGCTTCGCCTGGTACAACGACAAGTTGGACCTGTCGGCCGGCTTCATCAGCGAGTTCACGTTTTCCTTCAATGATCCCAGCGGCACGCCCCCGACCAACGGTGCGGACGGCATGGGGTTTATCATTCACAATCGGCCGGAAGGCTTAACCTTAGGCTCGAACCCGTCCACCTTTTTCCCCGAAGACGGACCAGCCACCAATGCGCTCACGATCAGCTTCGACAGCTTTGAGAACGATCCGTTTCCGCCCGCTTCGGACTTTAGCCACTCGCACATTTCCGTTCGGCTGGGCGACCAGGACGTGGCCCAGTACCACACGCTGCCAGCTCTCGACCTGAGCGGCTCGGCCGATATGACGGCGCGCGTTCGCTACATACCGGGCGATTTGGATGTTTTCTTCAATGGCGAAGAAGTGATCAGCAACGTGAATGTCGACCTGGGTGCTATCGGTGCCGCCGATGCGGGCGGCCTTTCTTACGTCGGCTTTGCGGGAAGAACGGCGGGCCTGTTCGAACAGCACCTGGTGCAGCAGTGGTCGCTGGTGCCCCCGATCATCGTGAACGATCCGGGCGATATCGACGACATGAACGATGCCAACGGTGTCACCACGCTGCGCGAAGCGGTCCGCCTGGCCAATGCCGATCCGGACGAGACCCTCATGGTGTTTGATCTGCCACCGGGACCGCAGACGATTACACTGACCGGCCATGAACTGCTGGTCACCGAAGCGGCCGTCATCGCGGGTCCTGGTCCCGAACTGCTGACGATCGATGCCAACGGTGGCTCGCGCGTCTGGCACATTGGCGCGGGAGTGACCGCGGGGTTAACGGACATGACGGTGACGGGGGGTGATGCGGCGCAGGAAGCAACCAACCGCGGCGGTGGAATCTACAACGATCACGGCACCTTGACGATCCGCAACCTGGTCGTCGCCGATAGTTCGGCCGAACGCGGAGGCGGGATTTTCAGCGACGGCGATAACGGCGCGGCCAAAATGAACATCATCGACAGCACGATCCGAGACAACACCGCACCGCCGAACGGAGCAGGTTGCGTTGGTTTTGGTGGCGGCATCTTCAACAGCGGATTCTCTGGTATTGCCGAGATGACGATTTCCGGCACGACCGTTTCCAACAACCACGGCGGTTGCGGTGGCGGTGGAATCTTGAACGCCGGCTCGACCGCAACGACGCTAACCATCGAAAACAGTACGATCTCAGGAAACACCAACGAGGATACCGGTGGCGGCATTCAAAACCAAGATGGCACGCTGATGCTTTTGCAATCGACCGTCACCAACAATTCGGCGGATGCCGAGGGTGGCGGTGTTTGGAATTTCGCGAACGGAGTCGTCCGATTCGCCAGCACGATTGTCGCGAATAACAACGCTCCCACCGGACCCGATTTGCGTATTGCCGCGGGTTCCGGTGCAACTTTTGTTTCGCTGGGGCACAATCTGATCGGCGATTCGACCGACAGCAGCTTTGTACCGAACCGCACCGATCTGGTGAACTCCGATCCCCTACTAGACGACCTGGCTGATAACGGCGGCCCGACGCAGACGCACGCGCTGCTCGCCGGCAGTCCGGCCATGAACGCGGGCGATCCGCGGGTCGCGTATTTGCCGTTCTCCGAGACGGTCGCGTCGGTGGCGGTCGATGTTACGGGAGAAGGCCATCACGGCAGCTACCGGAACGGCGTGACGCTCGGCCAGGCAGGCCATCCAGGCAGTTACAACACGGCGGCCAGTTTCGATGGCGTGGACGATTACGTGTCCGTCCCCTACGATCGCGCTCTAAATCCCGACAGCTTTACAATTACCGCCTGGGTCAAGGTCACTGGCGGGGACGGCACATTCCGCGCGGTTACCAGTTCGCGGGACGCCACGCCCGGAACCGACGAAGGTTTCATCCTCTATGCGGGTGCCAATAACGCCTGGCAGTTCTGGACCGGCAATGGCGATCAGACGGGCGGCGTCGGAGGCGTGTGGGACTCGATCGGCAGCACGCCCATTGTCAGTGACGAATGGACGCATCTGGTGGCCACGTTCGAACCGACCGGCACGGCCGGGAACGCGTTGGTAGGCACGAAGCGTTTGTTCATCAACGGCCAGGAAGTCGCTTCCTCGGCCACGCAACGCTATCGCCCCAGCCAGACACAAAGTTTTCCGCTGTATGTCGGCGCGGGGGCAAATGAAGCTGCCAGCCCCCGTTTCTATTTCCACGGCGAGATCGATGACTTCGCCGTGCTCAGCACGGCGCTGACGGCATCGCAGGTTGCGACCCTTTTCGCCAGCGGACCAGCCGACGTCCTCGGCGAAAAGGATCAACGCGGCGCGCCGTTTGACCGCGTCGGCGGTCGGCGGCAGGATATCGGCGCCTTCGAAGCTCAGAATCCACGCCACCTGGTGGTCGATACGCTGGTCGACGAAAGCGACAACGACTACGACCGCGGCGACCTGTCCCTGCGCGAGGCATTCGAGATCGCTCACGCCAGCGACGCTGCCAACATTACCGAGGCCATCTATCGACTGGATGAGCAGACCGGCCTTCACGCGGCAGACGCAGCGGGCAACACGGGCAGCGCCGCGCATCAGAATGGCGTTCTGGTGGGACAGCCGGATCGGAACGCCGGCAGCGGCGCCATTACGCTCGACGGGATCGACGACTACGTCGACCTGCCCGACGGCTTCGCCGATTTCACGACCGGCTTGACACTTGCCGTCTGGGCGCGCCCCACCACCGACGGCGTGGACTCGAGCTGGACGCGTTTTATCGACCTAAGCAACGGTTCTGCAACGGACGAAATCGTGCTAAATCGCGAGTCCACGTCAAACAACTTGCGGCTTGAAGTGAATGAGGGATCGTTCCTTTCCTTGTCCGCGCCGAACACCATCGAAACGGGCGTCTGGCAGCACTTTGCCGCCACGATCGATGCCGCCGGCGAAGCGCGACTGTACAAGAACGGCGTCGAGGTGGCCCACCAGTCGAACTTCGCCATCCCCAGAAACGTCACGAGGACGCAGAACTACCTGGGCCGCAGCGCATTTTCGGCCAATCCGGAGATCCTGGCCGACTCGGTTGCCGACTGGTCCACCACCGGCACGCAGGGAGAAAATGGCTGGACATACGGCTATTACAACCTGACCGCCGACGGGGACGGCACCTATCAGTCCAGCGATTTTCGCCCGTTCCTGAACGATGGCTCGGAGGTTCCTGAAACGAACCCGACGGAGGTCAATCACTGGAACGGTATGTTCTGGGACTTCGAAGGGAATCCTCCCTGGACGCAGATCCAGCAAACCGGCGTGCATCCCAATGGCGCGAACAACGGCGATGAACACTGGGCGATTCGCCGCTGGACCAGTGATTTTAGCGGCAGCGTCCGTCTGAAATGGGATCTGAAAAAGGTGAATCCCAATCAGGACGGGGTGACTGGCAAAGTCTTTCTGAACGGCAGTGAAGTGGATTCTGAGACCATCGCCGGTAATGACACGACGGGAGTTACGAACTTTGTTGACTTCACGGTCGCCGTCGGAGACCAGGTCGACATGGCGCTTACACCGGAAGGAATCAACGACCGCAACGACTTTGCGGACGGCTCCGCCATGACCGCCACCATATTTCGCGACCCGAACGATGATTACTTCACCGGCAGCATGGATGACGTGGTAATCCTGAACGATGCTTTATCGGCTGCTGAAATACTGGAACTGTTCAACAACGGCAACATTCCCGACGGCGACGCGCATACGATCACCTTTGATCCGGCCCTCACCGCCGACGGAGACGCGCGGGTTGTTCTGTCGATCGCCGCGGAGCCGAACTCGGCGCTAGTCAATACAGACAAGATCGATATCGTTGGCCCCGGCGGCAATCACGGCATTACGATTGGCCGGGATGCGGCGGCGGAAGAAATGAGATTGCTCTTTAACAAAGCGGGCGGTGAATTAGGCCTATCGAACTTGACGCTTGCAGATGGTGTTGCCAACACGAACGGCGGCGCAATCCGCAACGATAGCGTGCTGCAAGTTCACAACGCCACGTTCCGCGATAATCGTGGACAAAACGTGAACACCGGCCTTGCGGGTGGGGGCGCCATTTTCAATCGGACAAACAGTGCTGACTTGCTGCTGGTAAATACGACGTTTTCAAACAATCAAGTACTGGCTGCAGACGGTCAGGCGGAAGGGGGCGCGATCAAGAATTTATCGGGGAAGGTTGCGATTGTTGGCAGTACGTTTTCCGCAAACGGCGTACAAGGGACGAGTGGAACTTTTGGGGGAGCGATAATCAGTTATGGAACAGATGCCTCCCTCACCCTGGATAGCTCGATCGTCGCCGACTCGGACAACGGAGTAACGGACCTTATCGTCGTACAGGAATTCATCTCGCACGGCAACAATCTGATTGAAAGCATTGCGGGAGGATCGGCGGGTGCGGTGCTTGCCAGCGACATCGTCGGCGTCGATCCGCAGCTGCGCGAACTGGCCGATTACGGCGGCCCGACCGATACGATTGCTCTGGGGCTGAACAGCCCGGCCATTGATCGCTTGCAATCCTATGTCGATACCGTGCAGGCCGATCAGCCGATTGTCTATTATCGCTTTGAAGATACCGCCGGCGCGACGACCGCCGTCAACTTTGGTTCGCTGGGCAGCGCCGCCGACGGCAGCTATGTCGGAGGTGTCGGCTTCGCGCCGTCCGCAGTCCCGGCCCTCGGCAGCGCTCTCCAGCTGAACGGTACGGACGCGTATATCGACGTTCCCGCGTACGGCACTTTTCCACAAGCGACCGTGGAAACCTGGCTCAACTTCAGCCAGCTGGCCGGCGGCTGCTGTACGTCGATCTATTCAACCGACACCTTCAACACGGGGGATTTCCACTTCAATCTCAAATCGGGGCTGGATATCGAGCATGGACTGTCGGGAGGAAATCCCAACAATCAAAACACGCCAGTCAACACGGTCGCTGCTAACCAGTGGTACCACGTGGTGGCGACTTACGATGGGAATAACGACGGCGATACGCGCATTTATGTGAATGGCGTGGAATTGCTGGACGGAGCCCACACGGCGGCCATCGCGATGGCGATGGGCGCGGCCCAAATCGGCGCCTGGAATGGTGGTCGGCTGCTTACGGGGCTGCTGGATGAATTCGCCGTCTACGACAAAGTTCTCGCCGCCCCGGCCGTCGCGCGTCATTACGCGGCCCGATTCGGCTCCGCACAGTTTGATCAGCGCGGGGTAACGCGGCCGCAAGAGGGTGACGGAGTGGCACCGAGTCAGGCCGATATTGGCGCGTTCGAAGTGTCGTACCAAACGATCACCGGCACCAAGTGGCGAGATGACAATGGCAACGGCCTGCAAGACATCGGTGAACCCGCGTTGGCAGGTTGGCAGATCTTTGCCGATGAGAATGGCAATGGTCAGTTCGATTCCGACTTCCCAGGAACGCAAACGGAATCCTTTGAAACGGGCGATCTGTCCGCGTTGGCGTGGACGACGTCCGGTGATGCCGATTGGTTCGTGACCAATACGACCAGCAACACCGGTGCGTTCAGCGCTCGTGCTGGGGACATCAGCGACGATCAAACGTCGTCGCTGGAAATCACCGTCAACACGGCGGACGGCAATATTGAATTCGCTCAGCGCGTTTCTTCCGAAGGCGGCTTTGACCACCTGCGTTTCTACATCGACGATGTCGGGCAAGGTTCGGGATGGTCGGGCGAGCCGGCAACGTTTACGCGGGAATCCTTCCCGGTCACGGCAGGCATCCACACGTTCCGCTGGACCTACAGCAAAGATGGCAGTCTTAGCCGCGGTGACGACACCGCGTATTTGGACGACATCCGCTTTCCTGTTGCTGAATCGATCGCCACGACGGACGCCAATGGCAACTACTCGCTACGCACGGTCGATCTGACGCCGACCATTTACGAGATCCAGCAACCCAATTGGCAGCAGACTTATCCTGCCAGCGGCGTTCACGAGTTGAACCTGGATGCCGGTCAAACCTGGTTCGCCAATTTCGGCAACCAAGGCTTGCCCGGCGAAATCCGCGGTATCAAATTCCGCGACGACAACGGCAACGGCGTCTTCGAACCGAATACCGGCGAACTACCGCTACCGGGCTGGACGATCTATTTGGACCAGAACGACAACGGGCAACTGGACCCTGGTGAATTGTCGCAGGTCACCAACGCCGCTGGCGAATACGCTTTCTTCAATCTACCTGCCTTCGTGACCTATCCTCTACGGGAACTCCCGCAGGCGGGTTGGCAAGAAACGACGACCGTACCCGAAATCCTCTCAAGTCTCGTTCCAGATCGTTTTGATTTTATTGACGGCGAGACGGGAACCTTCATCGGCGACGGCGGCCGTGACATGTACGACAATGGCAACTCCCTCAATACAAACTTGATGACCGCAATCCCATATACCAATGGAGTTGTCACCGCTTCCGACGCCGCATTTGGACCCGGCAGCAGCTATTCCACCGACAAGTATCCCGGGCTGTTTGTCATGTCGGCGACGAACGTCGCCATCGACACGTTTGAAATCACCGGAGACCTGGGTGCAGACGGAAGTGGTATAGCTGACGGGCAGGTTATTCCGCTCTCCGTCGGTGGCCAGCCGTATACGGTCTTCATGAAACGCGTCCATGGGGCCGGCGATGCGTCTGTCAATCACTTGATTATCGTTCCCGGGAATGGAGCCGGGATCACCCACACGTTTGCCTCCGACACCAACGACGATCAGCATCGCGTGGCAGGATTGACCGGCATTTCTGAGATTCACTACCTGTTGACGGCCCGTGTCGAGCCGGGACTCCCCTTGGAACTCGTGGACGCCTTGACGCTAGCCAGCTCCTATCTGGCGAACACGCAGTCCGCTTCGCTGGCGGCGAATTCCGTGTTCGATATCAACATCGGCAACCAACCAACCGCCGCCCAAGTCGTCAGCCGCCGTACTTTCTACGACGGCTCGGCGTATGACTCGAACAGCGGCCTGGACGCGAACGACGCGAACGCGATCGCCCTGGACAAACAGGCGCTGCTGCCCGGGCAATCCGCCACGTTCGAACACTACACCAGTTACAATCGCGGCATCAACGGCATCCTCGTCGACATTTACAGTCCGGGTGGCACGTTCACACAAAGCGACTTCAGCTTCCGCAACGGGAACGACGACAATCCGTCCGGCTGGCAATCGGGACCGGCACCGACCGCGTTCAACGTGACGTCGTTAGGGAACGACATCCACCGCGTAACCATGACCTGGGACGATCTCACGGCCGTCAAGAACGGTTGGCTGCAGGTCAAGGTGGCGGGCACGCCGGTCACGGGACTGCCGGGCGACGACGTCTTCTACTTCGGAAACGCGACAGGCGAAGTCGGCAACAACGCGCTGAACGCCTTCACCGACGGGCACGACTTCGGCTTCACGCGTGATAACCCGGCCACCTCCCCCACCGCCGACAAGAATCACCGCGCCGACTTCAACCGCGACCAAAGCGTGGACGGCGCCGACCTGGCCATCACGCGCGACGGGCAGAGCAATATCGCCACGGCCCTGCGGTTGCTCACTCCCCACCTGGTCCAGCGCTATCGGGCCCAGGACATCGCCGGAGTTAGCGACGGGCAGACCCTGTCGACCTGGAACGACACGGCGATAGGGGACGGCGTAGCCCAGGATGCGGTTGCCGATGGTGCGCCCACCTTCACAGCGAATGCCACGCCGGCCGGTAGGCCGGCCGTTCAGTTGAACGGCGCGGACGACGAATTCCGCGCGGCACTTTCTCCCAACATCGCCAGCGACAGCGGATTCGTCTACTTCGCGGTCCTCCGCGCGACCGGGACACTGACCGACGGCGGGCTCAACAACGGTGCCGGCACGTACATTCTGGATCGAGACAGTTCCGTGGCGGATCAACCGTTGGCCTCTTTGAAAGTCGTCAACGGTCGTTACGGCTACCAGACTCGGTATGACGATGGCAGCGGCCTGGGTGGCCCGGTCTCGACGACCCCCATTTCCACCACCGACTTCCAGATCGTGGCCCTGCGGCGAAACTTGGACTCCGGTGATTTCGAAATCTGGGTCGACGGCAGGTTGGAAGCGGCGACTGCCGACAACGGCAGTTCACTGACCCCCCAGCCCATCGTGATCGGCAACCATACGGCGAATCCCAATGCAGGATTCCCCGGCCAGATCGCCGAAGTCCTGGTCTACTCGCACCAATTAACTCCCGCCGTATTCGACAGCGTCGGCGTGGCCCTGGAAAGCAAATACGGATTGGACACCGCCTTTGGCGATCCGCCCGTTCCATCGCGCGTGCTCCAGTTCGATTTCGGCACCACTTCCGCGACCGGACCGGTCGGCCCCGCGCATGCGGGATCTGGCGGAACGGGTGTCGTTTCACTCGCTGAAGAACATTGGAACCAGGTCGACCCGGCCAATATGCCGACGTCCGTGGTCTTTGCGGACAATGCGCCGGCACCGGGAATCACGATCGACGTTGGTTCGGGCGGCTCCTCGACGACTGCGAATTCGACCACGGTCGACTGGGCCCTCAACGATCCCAATACCGGCACAGCCAATCTCGCTTCGCCGCTCGACAACAACGTCATGCGGGATTACCTGTTACCCTATTCCGACGGCAATACCTTCACGTTTGACGAAATCGTGGCGATGCGTGTCGACGGTCTGGTTACCGCCGGGATGGGAGCAGGTGAGTTCGACGTCTATGTGGTTGCCGATGATGGCGTTGCCTCAAACGTTCAAATCTATGTGGGGACCACGCCGGCCAGTAATCTCGGGCCGCTGGATGTGAATGGATTCTCGTCCTACACGATTTCGGATACGGCGCCCGCGGGTAACTGGACGCAGGGTGGCAACTACGCCCTGGCAACGATTTCCGTTTCCCAGAACGAGTCCCTGGTCATCGCATCGACGTATCCGACGTTTGTGGGGCCCTGGGGCGTGCTGAACGCCGTGCAGATTGTGCCTGCACTCGACCAGGATGGCGACGGCGTCTCCGACCGGCTCGACAACTGCCCAAACGACGCCAATCCGGATCAGTCCGACATGGATAACGACGGCCTCGGCGACGCCTGCGACCCGTTTCCTTTGGATCCGCCGCCGCCGGTCGCGTCCTTGGTTGAAAGTAGAAAGGCTACCGATCCAGTTCTCGTCGACGTCACGCTGGGCAACGTCGCCGCCATGCCCGAGGAAGACGGCGCCGCGTCTGTCATGTCGAGGAGTGCGCTGGGGGACGAAGAGAACCGCTTGCCGGACGAAGCGGTCGCTCCGCTCCCACAGGTCGTTTCGGATGCGGCCGTTCGATCAGCAAGTGCTTCCGCCGTTCCAACGGCCGGGGACGACCTGCTGGCGGTGGACTTGCTGGAAGACAGATTGCTGGAATTGCTGGCCCAGGACCAGCGGGTGTAGCGCTGCCGTCGTGTGAATAGCGGTACTGTCGTTACGCGGTAGTCCCGGCTCGTCTCCTGTTACAATCGCGGTTTCGAGTGCTATGGGTCGGCGAGTGGTGTGGAGCTACAAGATATGCACGGACTCACACGGACCAAGCCAAGTGGCACTCAAGTACAACGTGGTGGTGGGAACCTGGATGCTGCTGGGTGCCGTAAGTGATTAAAGAAACCGTTGGGACAACGGTTCTACAATCGCGCCTGCATGCAGGAATCAGCCGACTTCGGGCAGAGGTTGGTGGTCGTCCACCAGGTACCGGGGCCGGCCGGAAAGGTCGGGGACGGTCGTCTTGTGGGGATCGATCCCGAGGTTCTTGTAGAGCGTGGCGAGGACTTCGCCGAAGTGCACTGGGCGGTCGGCGACTTCGCTACCCAAGCGGTCGGTGGCGCCGATCACCTGCCCCGTGCGCATGCCGCCGCCGGCCAGCAGTCCGCCGCCTACCTGCGGCCAGTGATCCCGGCCGGCGTTGTCGTTGATCCGGGGCGTACGGCCAAACTCTCCCCAGGCCACGACCGACACGTCCCGGTCCATGCCGCGGGCGTGCAGGTCTTCGATCAGCGCCGACAAGCCCTGATCGAATTGCGGCAAGTGAGTCTTCTTCAAGCCATTGAAGTTGTCGCTGTGAAAATCCCAGCGACCGAAATTGAGCGTCACGACCCGGGCTCCGGCTTCGACCAGCCGGCGGGCCAGCAAGAAGTGCCGCAGGTTCCGCGGCGCGCCGTCGCCGTAGTTTTTCGTGTCTCCCTTGCCGTAGCGTTCGAGGACTTCGGCCGGTTCCTGACTCAGGTCAAAAGCGCTTGCCAGCTTGCTAGACGTGAGGATGTCAAACGCCTGATCGTTCAAGGCGTCGCTACCGCGAAGTGCTCGATACTGATCGACGTTCCGGCGAAACTTGTCGAAATCGGCCAATAACGAACGCCGCTCCGCCAGCCGTTCGTTGGTGATTTCGTTCAGTGTCATGTCCCCCTTGGCCGGTCCCGACGGGCGAAACGCCGCGTAACCGTTGCCGAGGAATCCGGGCAGCCCGGGAGACCCGTACGGTGGATGCCCTGCGTCGGGCGAAAGCCCGACGAACGGCGGCACGGCCGGAGTCGCCGGCCCCAACAACTTCGACACCGTCGCTCCCAACGCCGGCCAGCCCCCGGGGGGCTCGTTGGGTTTCGGACGGCCCGTGTAGCAGATGTAGGAATCATGGGCGCCGCTGGGCGAACCAACGACCGACCGCAATGGAATCAACTTGTCCATGATGGCGGCGAGTCGTGGGAGATGTTCGCAGATCTCGATCCCTTCCACAGCCGTCTGGATCGGCTGGAATTCTCCCCGAATTTCCGCCGGCGCCTGCATCTTCAGGTCGTACATGTCTTGATGCGACGGCGCGCCGCACATGTAAATCATGATCACCGATTTCTGCGAGTTCCCCTGCCCTGCTTGGGATTCGGCGCTGAGCAACTGCGAGAGCGTCAAGCCGCCCATGCCCAGCGCACCCACTTGCAGGAAATCACGTCGCGATAATCCGTCGCACAAACGGAATCTGTCTCCAGCCAGGGAAAGCATGGGATTCTCCAACGGCTTGCGGGAATCTCGGCGGCGGCAAGTAAAAACGAAGCCACCGAGGGAAGGTTTGGACTCGCATCAGTATACCCGAATACGTACGGCGAGCCAACTTGATGTTGCCAAATGTCAAAAGATGCCAGTTTTTCAGTCTAGTCGTAGGGTGGTGCCACAGCGGCGCGACCGTGACCGATTACCCACAACGCA
>CALBSZ010000064.1 GCA_937967665.1 uncultured Planctomycetaceae bacterium | reverse complement strand
TGCCTGTTTTCAGGACCTGTGCCTTGGCGTGGAAGCGTCCTTCACGCGACCATTCATCGAGTGTCGTTTTCGGAACGGGGCCATAGGTTTCGCCGTCCTCCATCTTGGCATACCAGTTGCCGCCGCCGGCGCCTGAAACGGTTCCCAATTGGGGCACCTGAACGACCGCCTGGCATTTGGGGCATTTGATCTTCTTGCCGGCGGAAGAATCCGGAGCGCGGAGCTGGGCCTTGCACTGGGGGCAAGCGATTTCGAGTGGCATGGAATGCTCCGTGACGGACGATCAGTCTCGGTTTTTTGGCGGCCGGAAGAAGGTTGCCGGAAGCGCTTGTGATCCTCGTTCCCTCCTTGCATAATGTCAAGCACTCGGGAAGTTTTCAAGAGACACCAGGCGTTCTGGCGGGTAGAAGGGGCATGGCGGTCTGCCGGCAGCGTCATGACCGGCATTTCCCGAAAAAGAAGACGTCGCAACCGCGTCGGCAATCACGGGTTCCCAATAAGAGCATGGAGAAATGCCTGGTGGTGGTCCGCGAAGCGAATTTCCCGTTGGTCTAGGCGATATGCTGTCACGACTGAAAACGCGTCTGTTGCTGGAGGAATGTACTGGCGTCGACATCTGGCCGGTCGACTTGTGCCGCGAGAAGGGCATTCCCGAGTCGTGGATTGAGGAGTTGGCTGACTGTTTTGAGTCGGGATTCAACAGCGATCGCGAAACGATCTACTACGGTGACCGGTTGGTGGGGCAGTTTCACGGCATCCACGACCTGCAGTTGGCGTTCAAGTTGGGGGAGGCTTTGGGAATCGACCCTCAGCAGGCCAGTTCCCGCTCGTTAACCCGAGAGGGCAAAGTACAGGCGATCAAGGAAGCCGCTGACGACGGCTAAAGCGTGCTTGGTACTCCAGCGCAGTGTCGACGGGAGCGAAACGGGGGCTGGCTCCATCGTCGTGGTTGGTTGGTCCCGGAAAACCCGCTGGATCGATGGTGCCTGTCCCCCTTTCGCGGCACGCGGCAAGAGACAATTGCCATTGCTAGGTGAGACAGGGCATTGTGCGCGCCTCCCCCGGACCAGTTCCCGCGGAAATGGCTTGCTCCGTGCGGTTTCTGTGGCGGCGGGCGTGGTCCGCGGCCGCCGGCGCGATGTCCCGCCGTTCTGAGGCGGAGGGGTTTTGGATGGCGGGAAACCGTGGTATATTGCTAAGCGTTGGGTTGCCGAATGTGAGCATCGTGCCGACATTTTTTGACGAACGGCAAGAGCTCTTTCGTTCCTTCCACGTGGCGGGTTGCCATTTCAACCCCTTTCTATGCAGTCCGGAAAGTCAAACAACTGGACTGAACTTCCCTCACCACTGGAGATCAAAAGTGGGACGAAAACTTTATTGCGGTAATCTGAGCTTTGGCGTGTCCAGCTCCGATCTAGAACAGCTCTTTTCTCAATTCGGCACTGTAGACAGTGCCCAAGTGATTGCCGATCGTGACACAGGCCGAAGCAAGGGTTTCGGCTTCGTTGAAATGAGCAGCGATCAAGAAGCGCAAGCCGCGATCGAGGGCTTGAACGAAAAAGAACACGACGGTCGCCCGCTCACGGTAAATGAAGCGCGTCCCCGCGAAGATCGACGCGGCGGCGGCGGTGGTGGTCGTGGTTATGGCGGTGGCGGCGGCGGTCGCGGCGGTCGTTATTAATCGGTCCCCTGCGATCCAACCGCAGGCACATCGCTTCGTTGCGCGAACACGGAACGCTGGTTCGCGCTGGCTAGCGAAGTTCGGAATACGAAAGTCCCTGAACGATGATTGGTCTCGTAGTTTGGAGTCAATCACCGCAGGGACTTGCGTGGCCCTGCCGGAACACATTGTCATGTGTTGCCGCTCGGCCATCGGCAACGCAGGACGGAGCAAGGCGCGAAAATCGCCTTGATGAGATCGAATCGATTTTCCCGGCTACAAGTGCTGAGCCCTGGCATGGGCTCGCGTGCGTTACAACCTGTTCAACTAACCTTGCAAGTGGGAGTCTGATTTGTTGACGAAACCTGAACAACGAGCTTTACGGGCCTTTCATCAGTTCCTCGTCACGCCGGGCGAAATGTTGTGTTTCTACGGTCCTGACCTGGAAAAACATCGTTCCGCCTTGCAGAAACTGACCGATCGCGATTACCTGGTCAAGGAACGCTTTAAGGGCGGCTACTCGCTCACCAAGGCCGGCTTCGTGGCCATGAAAGAATGCAAATAGCTTTCGTTCCCTCAGACGAATCGAATCGCAATTTGCTTGATGAATTCGAATCCTTGTGGGCCGAAGCGGAATCGCTGTGGGAGCGGTTGCAGCACACCTCGGCATTTCATGGTTACGTAAGCGCCGACTACAAGGCTGTGTTCGCGTCACTAGCGTCGTTGCGCGGACGCGTCTTCACGGTGCTGGAATGGGGTTCCGGACTGGGAATCGTGACCATCATGGCCAGCCGCATGGGGTTTGCCGCCTATGGCATCGAGGCGGAGGCCGACCTGGTCGGCTACGCTGAGCAGTTCGCCGCCGCGTATGGTCCTGGGGCACGCTTCACCCACGGCAGCTTCATTCCGGACGATTACGAATGGCAGCCCACCGGAGGCGAAGATATCTGTCGCACCGTGATCGATGCTCCCTGCGGATACGATGGATTCGATATGGACCTGCGCGACTTCGACCTGGTGTACGCCTATCCCTGGCCTGATGAACATGCGCTGTACCACGATATCATTCGGGAATATGGCAGGCGGGACACGCTGTTTCTGAGCTATGACGCGCGGGAAGGCATGAACCTGGTCCGCTTCGACGGCCGTTAGTACTACAGCGCATGGTCGCGAAAAAAGGGGACTGGCTCGGTGATACAAACGGTTACCAGCTCGACAATCACGTCGCGTCCGCCGTGCCTGTCCCCTTTTCTCGCAGGCCCCATTTTTTGCAAGCCACGGGTGATACTGGTCCGCGAAAGGGGGACAGGCACGAATGGCACTGTCGAGTTGCAAGTTGTTTCATGT
>CALBSZ010000063.1 GCA_937967665.1 uncultured Planctomycetaceae bacterium | reverse complement strand
CGAACGTGTCGTTCCGCGCGGCGGTCGCGACAACGTGGAGCGTTATCTCGACATGGCAACGCGATAGCGTGGCATGGGGAGCAAATAGTTTAACGGCAAGCCGAAGGCGACTGCGCGACTTAAGGACACGGTCGCCTTCGGCTTGCCGTTAATCAAACTGTTACAATCCCGAGTACAACGTGTTGATGGCTGATAATGGCACCGGCCGCGTCTGGGTCTACCGCCACGCAGCACGCCCGAAGCCGTAATCAGAACTTGCGAGTAAGCGTTCATGAGAAAACTCAATCTGTCGCATCACACTTTTCCAGTAACTCTGATCTTGTGCCTGGTTGGTGCCGTCTGTTCGGCTGAACGTCCGGCCGCGAATCCCACCGCCGAGGCCGATAATGAACTGAGCAAACTCGCGGCCGGCATGAAACCGGGCGAGGTCAAGGAACTGGTCACGAAAAACTGCAATCACGATCTCTTCAAGATGTGGTACGACTGGGAAGAAGGCGACATCAAGCGATACGGTTCACAGAAGATGTTTAACATCATCTGCTGGAACAACGACATGAAGTGGGATCCCGTGACTCGGCAGATCCTGGTGATCAACGGTGGGCACTATTCGTCGTTCAAGTTCATCACCTACTCGGCCCGCGACAACACGTGGAAGCTGATGCCCGTGCCGCCTTGGATGGACCCGCGGCGACCGGATGCGACCGCGACCGGAACGCAGGGAAAAGACGGTAACAGAAGTTGGCCTCGCACGCACTTCTACGACAAGCTGGCGATCAGTCCGCGGCATCGGCTGTTCGCCGTGAACATGGACGGCCTGTATCTGTACAACATCGACAAGGCCTCCTGGTCGCCACGCATCCCCACGTCAAGCGGCGGCAAGGACGCCTTTCAAGTCATCGAGTATTTCCCCGAGATGAACGCCTTTATCTACGAATGCAACTGGGGCAGAGACTTGCGGCTGTGGGATATTGAGAAGAAAGAAGAGCGGCGCGTCGGATCGTTTCCCTTCGGTATCCACGGCGTGATGGAATACAACCCCGTTCACAAAGTCATCCTGTTCGGCGCCGGCGATTCAAACAAGAAAGCAGGCACCAACCTCTATCTGCTCAAAAGCGACGGCAAAGTAACCAAGCTCAAGCCGCCACCGATCCACATCAATTGCACACCGCGTTCAAAGCTGATGTGCGATTCAGTCAGCGGCGAGTACATTGCCAAAGATCTTCACAGCGAGAAGGCGTACGCTTTTCACCCGATCCGCGACCAGTGGAAAGAGATTCACGGCCTGCGGCTACCCGACGGCGAATCGCTGGGAGTTAACATCGACACGTACGGTGTAATGATGCTGCTCACTCGCACCGGCGGGCGGGATTTCCGTTGTTTCCTTTACAAACACAAACCAATCTTTCCGTCGAATGCCACTACTGGCGGGAGACAGGACAATTGAGGACAGGACAGTGACACACCGAATTGCTCCAACCTCTCTGTCCGCAATCCTGTTGTCGTACAGCATGCTGATTTGCGGCGCGCGAGGCGAGACTCCTGCAAACAGATTTGTGGAAGTGGGGCGCGATGATGTTGGCGGTCATTTCTTTAGCCAGGTCATCTACGCACCGACAATCAATGGCGTCGTGACTTGGGGTACTCGTACAATCCGGCCTCCCGGCAATGGAAGCAAATCTATGCGCCACGTGACAAGAGCCAGCCGCCGGCCCTGCTGCTGTGGAGTTCGCTCTGTTACGACCCGGTCAATAAGCACGTGCTCCTTTTCGGCGGGGTGCCAGTTTCAGATGTGACCAGCACAACTCCGTATACGAGTGGAAAACGACACGGTGCTTTGTTGGTCCGCCGTGCACTTGTTTCATTGCCTCCTTAAATCGTAGCAGTAAATCGCATCGCCGCCCCGCATGAAAATGCGTCCGTCAACGACCGGGTAAACGATCGGCTGGCCGTTGTAGGCGGTGGTCGTCGCGTGCGGAGGAACCCAGTAGTCACCGAGTTGTCCCAAGCTACTGGGATTCGCTTCGTACAACAGAAAACCGTGTTTGCCGTGTTGGCCTTCGGGTGAGAGCAGCATCTTGTCTCCGATGATGGCCAGCCACGCGTTGCTCCGCGGACGCAAGTGATTCTCTTCGCCAAACGCTTCTTCTGTGATGCTTCCAAGCTGTTTTCCAGACTTGACGTCCAGGCAACGCACCAAGTGTTTTCCAATGCAATACGCGACGCCATCGCTGATGGCAATGGAAAGGTTCTCGTCGGGGACGAGCGGCTCATCTTCCCAGACTCGATTCATGCCCTCGAGCGACAATCGCCAGCCAGAAACACGATAAGTGTGCGACTTGCTTTCACCGGTCTTGCGGAACGAGACGAGCATGTCGCCGCACACGACCGATTCCGAATGGCTTTGGTTGCCGTAGCCCTGCGAGAAACCAAGGACGACGTCGCTCGTCCAAACCGTTTCTCCGCTGGCAGCGTCGATGCAAACCGCTCCTTTCGTGCTGTTAGCGAGAACATAGTTGCGGCCATTGTGTTGCCAAGGTTGCATGCCGTAGCCGGAAAAGTCGTTAACCCATGTTTCCTTGCCCGTTTCAGGTTCAAGCCCGTAGGTTTTCCCTTTCATCCACACGAGCGTACCGCCGACCAGAAGCGGTGACGGGTTCTGCGGACCACGTGCGCGGTACTTGGTTTCAGGCGGCGCGGAAAAACTCGGCCATTCCCAGGCAACCCTTCCCGTCTTCGCATCCAGTGCGTACAGGCGACCGTGCAAGTTCGGGTAAAACACTTTGCCCTCGGCCATCAATGGAACGCCGGACAAACCGCGATGCTTGTGCGTCTGAAGATTATAGGACCGCATCGGAAAAACCGTTTTCCAAAGCGTTGCGCCAGTCGCGGCATTCATCGCAACCACACAATCGTCTGCATGAGGCTTGAAATGCGCTTTCAGCAACTCTTGCTCATGCGGCAACATCCCTGTCGCCTTGGCATCGGCGAGGAAGTCTGATTCGCCGGGATACTTGCGAGTCCAATAGGGATTGTCCAACTGCGGCGACGAGTGTTTGCTGGGGCGATGAAAGGCGATAACCACCATTCCGTCCGCCGCGACCGGCGAGCAGGCACCGCCACCGGAACCCGCTCCAGCCGCACGCCAAAAGTATCTCGAGTCAGCGGCATTGCCGTAGGAAACCGGCACGGAGGCTTCGCTTTGCCAAACCGGCCGTGCCTGTTTGAGATCGTCAACGAGTGAGGCTGTGTCCTTGGCCGACATATTTCCATTGGGTCCCGAGAACGTCGGCCACGCCGCGCCAACCGGCAAGGAGTTCGTGCCTTTGATGAATTTACCGCTTGCGGAACCATTCCAAGACTGTTGTTTGATAGGCGGGTATTTGTCCGGGACACCCGGACTTGAGGTCGCGGTGTAGCTGCCGCTGACTTGGCCGTCCTTTGCCGACAACTGGAAATCAAAAATCGCAAAGCCATAATGTTCGCGTTTCGAGGTCTGCGGGCAAAGTCGTAACCGCAATTCTCCAGTCAGCGAATCGCCGTTGAGTTTGAGACTGGATTCCAGCAGGTTGATCCGCTCAAACCCTTGCCGCAGGAACCAGAAGTTGACGAGTCGGCCGTCACGAAAACTAAGCTGCAGCGTCTGGGGTTTCTCGACCAGGCCTCTGCTCAACGTGAGCGAGATCACTTTGTAGTCACCCGTGGGTACGCCGGTCGTGATCGGCTGAAAGTGATCCCTGCCCTCCGCACGGACCTCCGATTGGCCGGCGCATAAAACGATAGATCCAACGAGAAACAAAAGACATATGCGAATCGGTGCAGTCATTTCACTCTGTATGGCTAAGTTTTCGAAACTCATGTAACGACCTCCGACAACTCGCCCGTGCTGTCGGCGAAGTTTTCCGGTGGCTTGGGCAGCTTCATGCGGCTGAGCATCGTGTAAAGCACGTTTGAGAAAGGCGTTTCTTTGCCGTACTTCAGGAACTGTCCGTGCTTGAGGCCCAACCTGCTACCCCCGGCGAGAACTGTGGGGTAGTTCAGCGCGGTGTGCGTCTTGCTGCTGGTGCATCCATATAGGACAACGGTATGGTCAAGCAGGTTGCCGTCCCCCTCAGCGGTCGATTTGAGGCGGCCGAGGAACCACGCGAATTGCGCGGCGGTGAAGTGGTCAAGTTTGGCCCAATTCTCCCAGCCGTTTTCCTTCTCGGCGTTGTGCGACACGCTGTGCCAACCGCCCATTCCCAGTGCCAAGGAAAGTTGATCGCCGGTGTTGTTGTGTCCGCGCTCGCGAGCGATCTGGTACGTGGCGACACGCGTGGTGTCGGTCTGAAGAGCGAGCAAGATGAGGCTGTAATAAGTTCGCATGAATTCGGCGGGGTCGGCGACGTCGAGATCCAAGCGGATTGAATCTGCATCGACCTGCGGCTTGGGACGATTCAGCCAGGCTTCAGTCCGCTCAATGCGTTGTTCGATTTCGCGAACGGAGTCGAGGTACTGGGCGAGCTTCTCCTTGTCGGCCGAGCCGAGTTTCCGCTGCAATGAACGAGCGTCTTCGAGCACGCGATCGAGCATGCTTCGTTGTCGCTGGTAATGTTTGCGTTGGCTGTCGAGGGACGCTGTGGACTCTTCGCCGAACAATTGATGGAAGATCCGCCGCGGGTCCTTTTCCGAGGGGATTGGCAATCCGCGTTTGTTGAAGGACATGGTGTTTGCGTTCGCGCGATTTCCCACACCGCCTTCGGGCGACAGAACCAACGACGGCAAGCGAGTTTCCGGCCCCAGTGCATTAGCCACGACCTGGTCAACCGAAATCGAGTTCTTGTAACTTCGGCGAATATCTGCGCCGGTCAGCCAAATATCGGGAGCGTTGTGTCCATGCAGACCGCGCGAGTTAAAGTGTTCTAGACCTTCAAAGATCGTCACGTCGTTGCGCAGTGTTGCGAGTGGTTCCAGCGGTTTGGTGAGCTGATAATCGCGGCCTTCGCCTTTAGGGAACCAGTAGAGGTTTCGCTTCTCATCGTCAGGCGGGAGACTCACGCCGTTGGGAAAGAAAGCGCAGACCATGCGGCGAGGACGCTTTTTCGCTGGATCGTCCGCGCCGTGGCACATCACTTCCAGCATTGGTAAAGCCATCGCGACACCAGTGCCGCGAAGAAAGGTCC
>CALBSZ010000062.1 GCA_937967665.1 uncultured Planctomycetaceae bacterium | reverse complement strand
CAAGTACGGTTTCCCGTTTACAATCGCGATCGACGTTTCCAGTTGTACGTAGCCCGAGTTGGTAAACTTGATACCATTGCCAATGAGGTTGACGAGGATTTGGCGCACACGAACGGGATCCAGCAGCAACGTGTCGGGCAACGCGGCGGGCACGCAGTGACGCAAGTCCAGGCCTTTGGCTTGAGCCCGCGCCGCCATTAACTGCATGACTTCATCGACCAGGGCCAGCGGCGAAACGTCGCAGCGCTTGATCGCCATCCTCCCTGCCTCGCTCCTGGAAAGCTCCAGGCTGTCGTTTCTCAGCCCCAGCAAGTGCTCGCCACTACGGGCGCTGGTCGCCAGGGCGGGCACATTTTCGCAGGAGAGTTTCTCGCTTTCATCACTTTTACGGACGACCTCCGCGAAGCCCAGAATGGCCGTCAGCGGTGTTCGCAACTCGTGGCTCATGCTGGCCAGGAACTCGCTCTTCGCCCGCGTGGCCGCTTCCGCTCGCCGCGTTGCCGTTTCCAATTCGCGTGTCCGCTGTTCCACCAGCTGCGCGGTAGCGTCGGTGCGGCCGGTGATGGTCAGCAGGAAGGCGGCAAACAGCGTGGTAAACAGCATGCCGCCGGCCAGCACCATCCAGGTAGACCAGGGACGCCGTAGTGTTTGATATTCCGGTTTCGCCGTCAGGGCCAATTGCCAGTGGTTGCCGGCGATGTTGATCTGACTTTGGGCGGCAACGGGGCTGATTGGCGCGTCGGCGTCGCAATCGATGAGTTTTGGACCGGCCGAGAGGTCCACGATTGCCCGGCACCTACCCGAGCCGAGGCTGCTGGCGTCGGAGAGGCAAAACTGGACCGGCGATTCAGGTTCTTCCGCCAGTGCTTCACAAGCCAGATCTCCCAAACGAAACGTGCCGAGAGCAAAGCCGCTGAGGCTGGCGCGCCGTTGTGCGACCGTGTCGTTGCGGCCACTATTCTGGTAGATCGGAGCGACGATCTTGACGCAAGGTG
Source organism: uncultured Planctomycetaceae bacterium (assembly GCA_937967665.1). GTDB lineage: Bacteria > Planctomycetota > Planctomycetia > Pirellulales > Pirellulaceae > CALBSZ01. The sequence goes on along the minus strand of CALBSZ010000062.1, from coordinate 4,165 downwards.
TGGCGTGCTCCGTGCAATGGGGATGACGCGAGTGGATCATGGCCGGGCGACCGCTGTCGCGAGCGTGTTCGAGGACCTTACGGACGTCGGAGTCCTGTCCCAGGTCGAATCCGAACAGATCCATGTTGTCCGGACGCGGTGCCACATACATCACCGGATAGTACTCTTCACGAATCCCGGCCACGGCAATCGTACCGTCGTCGGCTACTTCGTTGATGCGGACGAGTTCGTGGTACTGCTGCACTTGCCGTTCCCAGGCTTCGCGATCTTTCGCCGCCACGCGAGGCACCCACTTGAGAGACTGAATTCCGCCGTGATAGGCCGTCCACTGTTGCACGAAGGCCAGGAATTCCTCTTCCGTAACCGATTCCGAGGCGGCGTAGAGACCGGTGACCGAACGCAGGATGGAGATGTTCAGTTCGAGCACTCGTTCGATCTTGCCCGCGATCCCCTTGGCCTGCTGCTCCAAGGCGTGATGTTGGTGCTTGGTCTCCCATTGTTTCGTGGCGATAAAGACCGTGACGACGACGCAGAAGCAAATGCTCAGGGGCAGGCCCACGGTAACTCGCCGGCGCGACCAGATGTTGGGCGCGGCAGCAAAGAGCATGAACAATAACGGGGAGAACAGGATCGCACCGAGTGAATCCCCGATCCACCATGTGAGCCAATTGAAAGCGAATCGGTCCGCAGTGGTGAAGCCGCCGAGAAACAGGGAAGGTACGGCGATGGAAGGTCCGACGATGCAACTAATCGGTCCTCCGTAAAGAAAGAATTTGGCAATGTCCGCTTCGCCCGCCAGCGACATCGGAAATCCAATATGACGTCGAACCAACACGGCTCCGACGTAGGCTTGCAGCAGGGCACCGGTGGACATTCCGAGTGCCACGAGCAGCGAAGTTCCGGGAGCTTCGGGTCGGAACGTCGCGTATCCGCTGGTTACCAACACGCCCAGGAAGATTCCGACGATGCTGCGGTCGCCCCAGATCAACAGTGCACCGAGTGCGAGTCCGGCCGCCGGCCATATCGCGGCAGGCAGGTCCGGTGGAATCGACAGGATGCGACTCAACTGCGCCAGCACAAAATAGCTCAGCGCAATTGCCGCTGTTCCCGTGATCCACCTTCGAACGCTCGTCATCGCTACCCCCTCAAAACCGCAACTATGGCTATCGCAAGGGTAGGTCATGCGGCCCGTGACTGCTCGCCGGGAACGTAGCGAATCGACCGCGCCCGATTCCCCCTTTGCCGGTCGTCACGACTGTAGTGAATGCAGCGTGAACGCCACTCCGTTGCGGATGGCCCCGGTTCAACCAACCGGGCGACCGCCCCTCGCCACGCTTCGTAGTGCTCGCTCAAGGGCTATGGGTATCGCAGTGGAACGCATGTGCGCACACTGTTTCACCCCCTGTCGCAGTAGACTGCTGAAAAAGTCGATTTTGGGTGCCTGCCGTCGAGCGCAGCGAGCCCTCAGCAGTGGCAGCTTAGGGTGGCTGGGGTCGAGTGCCGCGAGCCCCCAGCAGTGAAAACACTGGAGGGCGCTGCGCTCAACCCCAGGCACGCTTAGTCTTGAACTGCTTTTTCAGCAGCCTCCTGCGGCTACGGGGCAAACAAAGATGCGCTGGGTCGAACGATGGCCGAACGATCCAACTCGCTTTTCCTGTAACGGTATGTTCACTGGAAAAGCGTTACGGGACCGCGCGCAACCCGTTCACCCTCCCTGCTCATAATCCTTGAAGCGCGACGTCCTGAACGACTTCGCCCTGATGGTCGGGAAGAACGATGCGAAAACGCATCAGGCAAGCGGTGCTGTCCGCGGGAATCTGCAGCGAGCCGCGGCCGTAGATTCCCGCGTCCGGCTCGTATACCGTGGCAATTTCTTCGTCCAGCACTTCCGCAGTGCCGGTGGTGATCAGGCTATTGAAGACCATCGCGTTATCCACCGGAATGCCTCCCATCCGCAGCGCTGCAACAGGTTCCACTGCACTTCCGGGTTTTACCGCCCCTCGGTATCCCAGCGAAAGCGTCAGTTCTTCCTGGACCAAATCGGTTTCGATCCACGTAATGTCGTTCGGGACAGACTCGCCGCGGCAGCCGAGCAGCATGGAGAGCAGCAAGATGGACAAACCAAGCGGAATACGCATGTTATGGAGTCTTAATTGCGGGGGGCGTGCGAAATAACGGCGAACGCGACTGCAAATACCCATGCCGAGAGAGGCAAACAATCGCTTGAAATAGTTGACATTCGGTTCGTGCTGGATGATAACAAAGCCTGCATTTGCGTCAAGAACTTTTTGAACTTCATTGGGGAGAACCCCTGAGAGGTAGGCTATGAAAAGCAAGCAAGATTCAACTCGCCGTGACTTTCTCAAGACGGCGAGTGTCGCGGTCGCGGCGCCCTATGTGATTACTTCCTCGGCGTTGGGAGACGACCAGAAACCCCCCGCCAGTGACCGCATCGTGATGGGCGGGATCGGCATCGGCAACATGGGACGCGGTGATCAGGGGGCATTCCTGGGCCGCAGCGACGTCCAGTACGTCGCGGTCTCGGACGTGCGCCGGGGCGTCCGCGAGGGGGCGAAGAAAAAAGTCGACGCCCGTTACAAAAACAGCGACTGCGCGGCATACAACGATTTCCGTGAATTGCTGGCACGCGACGATATCGACGCGGTGCACATCGCCACGCCGGATCACTGGCACGCGATCATGGTGATCGAGGCCTGCCGCAGCGGAAAAGACGTTTACTGCCAGAAACCTGAAACACGCACTTTGCGTGAAGGACCACTGATGGTCGAGGCCGCGCGGCGTTACGCCCGCGTCGTGTCGGGCGGCAGTCAGCGGGTGCTGCAGGATTATCGCGGCGTGGTCAACAAGTGCTGGAGTGGTCAGATGGGACAGATCAAGTCGATCAACGTCAATGTCGGCCCTCTTTCGCAAGACTGCAATCTGCCGGCTCAGGAAGTTCCGGACGATATTGACTGGGACCTGTGGTTGGGCCCCGCACCCTGGGCGCCGTACAATGCCGCACGCTGTTCCGGAAGTTTTTCGACCAGCGGCAATAGTTGGCGATCGTACATTGACTATTCGGGCGGCGGTATGACCGACTGGGGCGCGCATCACTTTGGTGGAGCCACGTTTGCCGTGGACGTCCGCGAATTGCAGCCGACCGATGTGGTTTACCACAACGAAAACGGGAAACGCCATCTGACCTTCAACTTCCCCAACGGGATCCAGCTTACGCACAACCGTCCCGGCAAGGGGAATCTGGAAGTCGAGGGCTCGGACGCCGCCAAGGACCCCAAGCCGGTTCCGTCCTACAAAGGAAACGGCGGTATTTACGGCGACTTCATCGACTGTGTGAAGACGCGCGAAAAGCCGTTCCGCGATATTGAACTGGCGGTGAACACCGTGACCGTCGCTCACCTGGGCATCATCGCCTACACGCTCGAGCGTTCCCTGAAATGGGACGCGGCCGCCCAGCAGTTTACCGGTGACGAGGAAGCCAATCGCTTCCTGGATCGCGCTCGCCGAGAACCGTGGCAGCTATAACGTCACCGAAGTTCGCGGCACACATGTCGCATCCAAATCCCATCTGAACTCAAACCACACGAAATAGGAAACAGCAATATGTTAGAACAAGCCTTCGAGGCGTTAAAAACGTACGACTGGGGCGTAGACAAAAAGGTTTTGAAGCCGATCGACGAACAAGTCGTGGCGACACATGGCGACGAGGCGGCGCGCGCCGACCTGGAAGCCAAATTGGCGGCGGTCCTCAAGTCAGATGTTCCCCGCGATGCCAAGGACTACGTCTGCCGGAAGCTGATGGTCATCGGCACGGCTGCCTGCGTACCGACGCTCGCGGAACAGCTTCCAAATCCCGAAATGTCTCACATGGCCCGCTACGCCCTGGAACGCATCCCGGCACCCGCCGCGGCCAAGGCCCTCCGCGATGCCCTGCCCAAGGTGGACAACTCGCTGAAGATAGGAGTGATCAGTTCCCTTGGCGTGCGTCAGGACGCGGACAGCGTACCGCTGCTGCAAGGCCTGCTGGCCGACGACGACGCGGATGTGGCTCGCGCTGCCGCTTACGGTCTGGGGGCCATTCGCAGTGCGGCGGCCGACACGGCCGTGGCAAACGGCAAGCGCAGCGACGCGGTGAAGCCGGCCGTGG
>CALBSZ010000061.1 GCA_937967665.1 uncultured Planctomycetaceae bacterium | reverse complement strand
TGCGGGGAAAGAACGAGCGAGATTCGGAATACATCTGAGCAGCCAGCGGCTTGTTATGCGAAATAACCATCGTCGGCCGCTGCACGCGTTGGATCACGTTCGCCATGGTGAACGTTTTCCCGGAGCCCGTGACTCCCATCAAAACCTGATGTTTGCGGCCGCGTTTGATTCCGTCGCACAGAGAATCGATTGCCTGGGGTTGGTCGCCGGCGGGTTGAAAGGGAGCTTGCAGGTCGAATATCACGGCGCGGTTCTCGAAATGGAAGATGGCGGTCTACTGCGGGTGGATGCGTCATTCTCAGTTAATGAGTTACAAGCGTGCTGGCAGGTTCGCCAGTCTGGCCGGAGCCGACCACCGGAAATCGGGTTTGCTAAGTTCACGGTGCCTGCCGATCGAGCGTCGCGACGTTCTGCTCGGCGGGAATCGGCAGCAGGAACGGTCGAATGCGCTGCAGCGTGCGCGGCCCAATACCGGATACCCGCAGCAAGTCCTCGTGACACGTGAACCGTCCCTCGCTTTCGCGGGAAGTAACCATTCTCTTGGCAATGGTCTCGCCCACCCCCGGCAACATCATGAATTCCGTCCAATCCGCCTCGTTCACGTCAATCTGATATTCCACTGTCCACGGTTCTGCTTCATCCAGGTCCACCAGGCGACCACTTTCCCATCGCAGTACCAGCATGTGAGCGCCCAGGCCCAGCAGCACCACGACGATCAGGACCGCCACCCAAAACTGGTCACGGCGGTCGAATCCCTGGCGAGCGGACGTGTCCGCTTCGGGCTGCTCACGGTCATGCGTCATGTCGGCAACTTGGACGAGGCAACGTGCGCCGCGCTCCCAATTTGTGGCACGAGTCTGCTGGTATTGCAACGCGATGTGTCAGGGAGTGACACAATCTTTCGCGCGGCCGGCGCTGTCGTGCCGCGTTCAACCGGCAACCAAGCACTAGGTGCCCCTCGGTGAAACCGCTATTATGTAGTATTGGTGTCGATTTTTCGAGGCGTCTTGTGGCCAGCAGGATCGAGGCGACCAGGAAATAATAACGGCGTGTTCCGGTAAAAAATGAAAAAAGAGTTTAGGCAGATTACTTGGGACGACGAGGTGATGGACGATTGCCGCCAACTGGCTCGCCTGGCCGTGCGCGAGGACCTGTCACGCGGCCACGACCTGACGACCGTCGCCCTGACCGCTCCGGAAGAACTGGGCCGCGCCGCCATTGTCGCGCGGCAAGAGGGCGTGATCGCGGGCCTGCGGGCAGCCGAAGTCGTTCTGGACGAAATGCAGATTGATGCTTGCTGGACGCCCCTGATTCAGGATGGCGCGCGGGTCGAGCGTGGCGCCGTGCTGGTGGAATGGTCCGGCGCCGCCCGCGACCTGCTCACCGCGGAACGCATTCTATTGAACTTCCTGGGACGACTCTCCGGCGTGGCCACGCAGACCAGCGCCTACGTCACGGCAATTCGTGGGACGAAGGCGCGCATCTATGATACGCGCAAGACCACACCCGGCTGGCGGCGGCTGGAGAAGTACGCCGTACACTGCGGCGGCGGAACCAATCATCGCACGGGTCTGTTTGACGCCGTATTGATCAAGGACAATCATCTGGCCTTCGGCGCGACCAGCGAAAGAACATCGCGTTCGCCCGCGGAGGCCGTCCACCAGGCCCGCGTCTTCCTGCGCGAGATGCTGTCCGAGACGCAATTCGAAGAGACGATCATTGAAGTCGAGGTCGATACGCTGTCTCAGTTTCACGAAGTCCTCGCCGCGAATCCCGATGTGGTCCTGCTGGACAACATGACGTGCGATCAGCTGCGCGAGGCGGTCGTGGTGCGCGACAAGCAGGCACCGCGGGTATCGCTGGAAGCCTCCGGCGGCGTCAATCTTTCGACCGTGCGTGCGATTGCCGAGACCGGGGTCGACCGGATCAGTGTCGGCGCGCTCACGCATTCGGCAGTCAACTTCGACGTCAGCATGGACTGGCGTTGAGTGTGCTGCTTAGTTGTCCCCGTCCTGGCAGCGTTGTGTCAGAACCGGCAGCAGCCGTTGCACTTCTGTCTCCAGGGCTTCAAACGCGGTCTCGAATCCTTCTGTCTTCCCCTCTGTGCCCATCCGTTCGAGTCGCTCCGCAACTTCAACGACACGCTCGGCGGCGAAGACCAACGCCGATCCTTTCAAGGTATGGGCAGCACGATGCAGCTTTCTGGCCGCATCGGGGGACTCACGAAAATTGCGGATGTCTTCCATCATGCGGGGGCACTCCTGAATGAAGACCGCCGTCAGTTCTTCCAGCAGGTCTTCGTGGCCCTGCATGCCCTTCAAGGCAGCGTCCCAGTTCATGACCTGTAATTCGCCGGTGTCTTCAGTGGACTCGGCAGCGGCATCGGGAGCATCCGCCGTAGACGAAACCGCCGCTGCATCAACAGGTTTGTCGCGCATGACGGTGTCGATGGCCTGGAACAGTTCCGTCGCGCGAACGGGCTTCGAAATGTAGCTATCCATCCCGTTCTCCAGGCAGCGCTCGCGGTCGCCCTTCATGGCACTCGCCGTCATCGCGATAATCGGGAGGTGGTTTCCGGTTTGCTTTTCGCGGGCGCGAATCGCTCGAGTCGCTTCGAAGCCGTCCATTTCCGGCATTTGGACGTCCATCAACACAAGGTCGAACGTTTCCTTCTCAGTGGCGTCCAACGCCTCCACGCCAGTCTCAGCGACTTGTACCTTGTGCCCGCGTTCGCGGAGGAACCCCAAAGCCACCTGCTGGTTGATGACGTTGTCTTCGGTCAGCAGGATCCGCCAGGACGAGCCGTCATCGGGCTTACTGGTATCGACGGTCGACGTGTCGGTCGCCGTCTCCGGGCGCAGTTCGAAGATCTCGAGCATCGCGTTGAGCAGGTCGGATTGTTTAATGGGCTTTGTCAGTTGGCGGGCGATTCCCAAGCGATGCAACACTTCGCCTTCATCGGGGATGGAAGCGGAAGACAGCATGATGATGGCGGGCGCATCGTCACCCCAGACTTTCTTCACTTCCTTTGCGAATTCCAGACCATCCATGACAGGCATCATGTAGTCCAGCAGCATCAGTTGAAACGCCTGCCCCGCCTCCTGTGCTTGCTGCAGTGCGGTGAGACCTGCCGCCCCGCTGTCGACCGTGGTCGGCTGCTGGCGCCAGTGCAACAACATTTCGCGGAGGATGTGACGGTTCGTTTCATTGTCATCAACAACCAGCACACGCATGCCGCTCAAGCCCGCAGGCGGCACGGTGGTCTTTGGGGCTTGGGAAGCGAGTTCCAGCGATACGGTGAAATGAAAGGCCGTGCCTTCTCCCAACTGGCTCTCGACCCAGATTCGCCCCGCCATGAGCTTGACCAGTTGCTGGCAAATAGCCAGTCCCAGCCCGGTCCCGCCGAAACGCCGGGATGTTGAGGAATCCGCCTGCTTGAATTCTTCGAAGATCGCGTGCTGCATGTCGTCGGCGATGCCGATTCCCGTATCGCGCACCGTGAAGTGCAATTGCACGCGTCCCTGCGTCTCGCTGTCCTTGGTGACCGCCACGACGACCTCTCCCTGGTCCGTGAACTTGATGGAATTTCCCGCGAGATTAACAATGATCTGGCGGAGTCGTCCGGGGTCGCCGACGACATGGCGAGGAACTTCGGCCGGGATGTGGCAGGCGAGTTCGAGTCCTTTTTCGGAGGCGGACACGGCCAAGGTCTGGACGGTACTTTCGACACAGTCCGTTAAATCGAATTCGATTGACTCCAGTTCCAACTTCCCGGCTTCACTCTTGGAAAAGTCGAGGATGTCGTTCAGCAGCCGCAGCAGAGAGTCGCTGGACTGCTGCAGCAGCCGCACGTAGTCGCGCTGTTGCGGCGTCAATTTCGTATTCAGCAGCAACTCCGCCATCCCTACGATGCCGTTCATGGGAGTGCGGATCTCATGGCTCATGTTGGCCAGGAACTCGCTCTTGGCGCGACTCGCCGCTTCGGCCGCTTGAATGGCCGTTTCCAGTTCGCCCTTCGATCGTTTCAGCTCGACCGCAACCTTTTCCAGCTCTTCGTACAAGGCCGCCCGCGCCGCGGCACTCTTCGCCTGCTCTTCCGCCTGCTGCCGCTGCAATTCGGCTTCGCGCAGGGCGAGTTCCTGCTGGACGGTCTTCTGATTGATAGCCTGAATGTGCCGCATCATGCGGACGCGGCGGATCAATGAATTGATATGGGCCAGAATCACTTCCATGTCCTGCCCCTTGCTGACGAAGTCGTCCGCGCCCGAGCCCAGTGCCTGCAACAGTACTTCGCGGTTCTCCTGTCCGGACAAGACGAGCAGCCCCAACTGTTTTTGGCGTGCGTCGGCCCAGGCCCTCGCCCGGCGGCACACTTCAAAGCCGTCCATCTCGGGCATGATCACATCAACGATGGCCAGATGAAACGTTTCGGTTTCCAGCAACTCCAGGCCTTCACGGCCGGAGGTCGCCGTGGTGACGTGAAAACCGCTTTCCGCAAGCGACTTTTCCAGTTCTGCCAGGTACGTGCGGCTGTCGTCAATCGCCAGCACGCGACCTCCGCGGAGGAACGCATCACGGGATTCCGCGTCCCGCGCGACCGCTTCGACAGGCAAGGCCCGCTTCAGCAACCCGCCGATGACGGCCAGCAGCTGCTCGTCCGGACTCTCCTTGGACAGGAACTGATCGGCGCCGGCGTGCAGGGCCGCCAGGTGGTCGCGCTCTTTCTGGCTGCCGGTCAGGACGAGAATTGGAATGACCTGCAGCGTCATGTCGCCCTTCAAACGCCGGCAGACTTCCAGCCCGGACTTGTCTCCCAGATATTGATCCAGAACGACCAGGTCCGGTGTCGCGTCGAGGCACCACTGAAACGCCTCCTCGGCCGTCGCCACGTGCCGGACCCGATGCCCGGCCGTTTCCAGGAGGCGCCGATACATTACGGCCTGAACGCGGCTGTCTTCAATCAGCAGGATGTCGTCCATCGTCGCGTCACTTCTCGCTTGGCAAAGGGCCCTGGGCGGCATCCGCCTGTGTCATGTCGGTCAACGCACGAGCAATCCCGTCCAGGTCGAGTTCGCGATTGCTAGCGCCCAACCGTCGCGCGGCCACGGGCCGGCCCCAGATCCTGAACGACGCTTCCGCGTGAACGCGGGTGGCGCCGCCC
>CALBSZ010000060.1 GCA_937967665.1 uncultured Planctomycetaceae bacterium | reverse complement strand
TTTGAATCCGGCAGCGGGGGGAACAATCCACTATCAAACGCTCGGCACTCCCGACGACCGCCGCTTTGTCGTCCAATTCCACAACATTCCGCATTTTCCCAGCGGCAACCTCGTGACGATGGAGTTCAAGATCTTCGAGGCCACGGGAATCATCGAAGTGCACTACGCCACGGCACCGTCCGACGGTGGGACCCATGCGGCCGGCATCGAGAACCAAACAGGCACCATTGGTTCGGAGTTCTTTGTCAATACGCGTGCCTTGGAAAACAATACGGCGGTGCGCTACACGCCCCAGAATGTCATCGAGCTCAACAACCTGCCCACTCAAGACGCGGACGGCGATTCCGTTTCCTTTAGTGCTTACAGCAACATCTCGGCAGTCACCCCGCGGCTGGTCGACAGCCAGTCGAAGAAGTATTTGATTGTGGACACGGATCCAGGATTTGTTGGTATGGCCGAGATCACGCTGGTTGCTCACGATGTCGACGTCGCGCAGCTTGGCAATCATGGGCGAACGGCGATTCAGTCCTTTGATTACGCGGTGGGCGTCTCGTCGATCTACGGTTCTAGCTTCGACGACCTCAATGCCAATACGATTCGCGATGCCGGCGAGCCTGGATTGGAAGGCCATTGGATACGCATCGACGGCATCGTCGCTACCGTGACCGACGCGAATGGCGACTTTGTTCTGCTGGATCTCGCCAACGATACGTACGATGTGAGCCAGCCGCAGCCGTCGCAAGCCGGCTGGCAACCTGGCTGGGTGCCAACGATCAGCGACCGGTCTGTGGAAATCACTTCGCCCGCCACCATCGTAACGGGCTTTGACTTTGGCAGTCAGCGAGGATTAGACATTGGCAGTGATGGCCAGCTGACCGAGGGTCAATCCGCGACGCTTTCGTTTACCGTTGGTCCGAATGGACCGAGTGATACGTATTCATGGGAGGTCAGGTCGGGGACCAACCAGGTTGTGGTCACGAGTGATCAAGCATCGTTTGTGTTCACGCCGCCGGACGATGGCGATTACTCGGTCATCCTAACCGCAACGGACGTCGGCTCGCCTTCCGTCACCTATGTCGATGAACAGGCGATATTCGTCTCCAACGTCCCTCCCACGGTCAATCTCGGGTCCGATGCGACAGGGCCGGCTGCTGTGTCCGAAGGCCGTCTCTATTTGACGGCGAATGCGACCGGCGATCCGAACGCCGTGCTCTCCCGCACCAGTGTTGCCAGCGATCCGGTGGATCCGCTCACGCTTACCTGGGAAGTGATCGAAACGGTCAGCCAGCAGGTTCTGTTAACGCTGGCCGACATCGACACGCTGGACTACTTGCTTCCCGATGAAGGCCAGTACACGATACGGCTGACGGCCGATGACGGCGATGGCGGCGTGGTGGTTCGTGCATTGCAGGTCGAAGCTGTCAATGCCGCACCCAATGCCAAAGCCAAGGTTACGGTGAATGGAATGGACACCATCATCGACGACGAGTCTCCGGTTCCCAATGTAGCCGTCAATGAAGGCGACACAATCCTCCTGGATGCATTTGACCCAAGCGGTTCGCTGACCACGGATCCAGGACCGAACGACACGATCACGTACCTGTGGCACATCGATGCTGACAACGGACAGCAGCTCCCTGACGGTAATGCTGAAACCTACGAATTCACTCCTTTCGACAACGGCATTTACACGGTGACGCTAACTGCGACGGACGATGACGGCGATGCCAACAACCCGCCGCTTGAGTTCACCATCACCGCGGCGAATGTAGATCCGCAAGTCGACGTGGGACCTGATCAGACTGCCGATGAAGGGGATCTGGTAACGCTGGTGGCAGGCGCGACGGACGCCGGCGGCAACGACCATCTTTCCTTCACGTGGAATGTGGTTGCGAGCAACGGCCAGGCGGTTGATCCGGGGGACCAAGCCGAGTTCAGCTTTACGCCGACCGATAATGGAACTTATACGGTCTCCGTGATCGTGACCGATGACGACGGCGCCGTGGCAACTGGTCCCGACGACACGGTCGTGGTGACGGTTCAGAACGTGGCCCCAGCCGTGGATCTCGGAGCCGATTCCACCGGTACCGAGGGCGTTCCCATCACGCTCGACGGCAGCATGTTCTTCAGCGATCCAGCCGGTTCGTCCGACCCGCCCTCCTACGCCTGGTCTGTCGTTGCGGATAACGGGCAAGTGATTCCCGATGGCAATGCGGCTTTCTTTAACTTCACGCCTGAGAACGAGGGTGCCTACACCGTAACCCTGGAAGTCAGCGACGGCGACGGCGGCGTGCATGCGGATACGCGGTCGATTGTCGTCGGCAACGCGCCGCCCACGCCGCAGGGCGCGACCTTTATAGACG
>CALBSZ010000059.1 GCA_937967665.1 uncultured Planctomycetaceae bacterium | reverse complement strand
CTTTCGATTTGGCTCTTTCGATTTGGCTCTTTCGATTTGGCTCTTTCGATTTGGCTCTTTCGATTTGGCAGCGTCGTTTCAACCAACGTCACCGCAAAACGCCGATCATCCTTTATGGGAATCGGAATGCCCGCGGCGATTGCCGAGTCGCAGGGAGCTGCTTGACGGCGGTTAAAGTAACACAGGAGAGGATTCGGTTCAATTACAGGGCCGTTCGCGCGGGACTACCAGGGTTCCGCATCGGGATCCTCGTCTTCAGGAGGCATTCCCGCCCAACGCTCGATTGCTTCCAGCGTCCGGTCTCGTTCTTCTCGATTGGCCCATACGGATTCCCCTTGTTCCAGGCGAATCTCGTACTGCCCTTCCCGCATGCAATCTTCCTCGCCGCAAAAATGGGGCACGTCGGCCAACCACATGATGCGGTACACCGGGATGTTCTTGTCATCAACCTTGCAGAATACGTCCGACATCTTGGCCCTCGAGTGACTTAACCTGGAATTCTGGCCAATTTAACATTGCTCGCGTCACTTTCCAACTCGAAAGCAGCGAAATGCTATTCTGCCCTGGTGTCGAGCCGACTTATAATGCGAGCCGCTTGAACAAGGAAGGGAAAGCCATGCGGAACGTCAAGAGACTGAGTCTGGGGTTCGCTATCGTTGCTGGCGTTTTCGCCGGCGCGGACGCCCAGCAGCCGGGGCCACCGGAGGCCGCCCAACAGGAAGTCCCAGCGAAGATCCCAGCGAAGATCCCAGCGAAGATCGGACCAGGAGAAAAGATCGGACCGGGAGAACTGGAGCAGATCCTGGAACTACGTCGGCGAATCGGCAGCCCCTTGCAAGGTACGCTGCTGGACGATTCCGGGAACGCGGAGGCTGATTTCGCCGAACAGCTGCGCAAGGCGGCACAGGATTCGTCCCCAGCGACTCCCCGGGCAGCGCCAGTCCCTCCCGAAACGCCTCGCTTCACCCCGCCATCCAGAACGGGCGTGGTCCCGTCCCTGCGGCTGTCGGCGGAAGAACTTGACGGCACCGCCAACGACCTGGAACGGCAGCGGCAGTTCGACCAGGCCGACCGGCTCCGGCGACTCGCCAACCGGCTGCGCCGCGAAGCCCGCTGGATCGAGCAAACCTTGCCGCTGGGCCATGGGCCGCTGACGCGACTCCCCGCCAATTAGGCCCGGAGAAAGGGAGGCGTTGGATTCTGGGGGCTCGCTGCGCTCGACCCCAGCCACCCGTCACGCGTCGCCGATTCATGCCTTCGGTTAATCTGCGAATTCTACGGACAATTGACAAAGCCATTCGCCACAAGTCTAATGGAGGCGAATAGTTCGAGGCATTTCAACGGTCCGGTCGTGGACTGACGGCGCGATTCACCGGCACGGGAAGCCGGGGAGTTCCGCGCGGATTCTATCACGGAGCACGCTTCTAATATGGCCAAGGCAAAGGGCGATTTTACCGAAATCCTGCTGCAGCGCGGGCAGATCAGCATCGAGCAGTTGGACGAAGCCAAACAGATGTCGCGTGATATCGACGCGACCGTCGGCGAGTGCCTCGTCCGGCTCGGTTACGCCACGGACGAAGAAGTCATGATGGCGATGGCGAAATTCCATAAGCTGGAATACGTCAACCTGCGCGAAGTGAAGATCTCGGAACACATTATTGAATTGGTGCCGGAATCGGTCGCCCGCGAAAATGCCATCCTGCCGATCAGCGAGGGGGAAGATTCGCTGAAAGTGATCCTCAGCGACCCGTTCGACTTGGAAACGATCGAAAAACTGCGGTTCATTCTGAACCGGAAAATCGATACCGCCTTAGCGCCGCGCGAAAACATCCTGGAAGCGATCAACCGCTACTACGGTCAGATCGAAGGCGAATCGGCCGACTCGATGCTCCAGGAATTTACCGATACGGCGATCGATTTCACGGAAACCGAGGAAGATGCGAGCGGCGGTTTTGACGAGGTGGTGGACGAAAACAGCGCTCCCATCGTCCGCCTGGTCGACCTCATGATCCGCGAAGCCGTGCAACTGCGAGCTTCCGATATTCACGTCGAACCGTTCGAAGAAAAGATCCGCATCCGCTACCGCGTCGACGGCGTCCTGGTCCAGCGCGACAGCCCACCCCGCCGGTTGCTCGGCGCCCTGATCTCGCGTATTAAAATCCTGGCCAGCATGGACATCGCCGAACGCCGCCGGCCGCAAGACGGCCGGATTAAGGTCACCGCGGGGGAAAAGGAACTCGACCTGCGCGTCAGTATCATTCCCACCAACCACGGCCAGTCCGCCGTCCTCCGTCTGCTGGACAAAGACAACATCAAAATCGGCGTCCGGCAGTTAGGCTTATCCGAATATAATTTCAAGATTTTCAACCAGCTGATCAAGCGACCCAACGGCATCGTCCTGGTAACCGGACCGACCGGCTCCGGAAAGACGACCACACTCTACGCCGGATTGAACTTCTTGAATCGGCCCGATCGCAAGATCATTACCGCCGAAGATCCGGTGGAATACTACCTGCCGGGGATCAACCAGTGCGAGGTCAAACACAATATCGGGCTCGACTTCGGCCGCATCATTCGGGCCATGTTACGACAGGCACCGAACGTCATCCTGGTCGGTGAAATGCGAGATACCGAGACGGCATCGATGGCAATCCAGGCCAGTTTAACTGGACACTTGGTATTTAGTACACTTCATACGAACGATGCGCCCAGTTCTGTAACACGCATGGTAGACATGGGGGTGCCTGGATACCTGGTGGCCAGTACCGTCGTGGCGGTCCTGGCGCAGCGGTTAGTGCGTGTGATTTGCCCGAAGTGCAAGCAGTCGTGGGAGCCGCCCGAAAGCGTCCTGGCCGACGCCGGGATTCCGTCCGAGCTGGCTAAGAACGCCAGCTTCGCTCGCGGCAAGGGCTGCGGTTATTGCCAGAAGAAAGGATATCGGGGTCGGATTGGGGTTCACGAACTGATGCTGATCAGCCAGAAGGTCCGCGAGATGATTTTCGAGGCCAAGTCTGCCGTAGAGCTTCGTCGAGTCGCCGTAAAGGAAGGCATGAAAACGCTTTATATGGACGGCATGGAAAAGGTCATGGGGGGAATTACGACCTTCGAAGAGGTCTACCGGATCGCCAAGAAGACCGAACAGGATGTCATGGTCGGTTGAATTTCACTGAGGTCGCGGCGGGACGTGGAAGCGGTGCGACTGCGGGGCTCGGTGGCGAGTCGCTTGGCGCGTTGCCGGATGGTGACTTGTTTCCCGAGCTTGATGGCGTCCGGCATTCCCGTCGCGCAGGACCGGGTACCGGTGCTTCAGGCGGCGCCCTGTTCCGGTACGACACGGGCCAACCGACTCCACTTTACGACCGGCGAGGCCGACTTCTTTTCGTGATTATGACAGATTCTGGTTGAAATTCTTGAGTTATGGCGAATGCCGCCCAATAATCGATTGACGGAGTAAAAACTTTTCATGGCCACGATTCTCATCGACAAGCTGCTACAGGCAGCCGTCAAACAAGGCGCCAGTGATATCCACATTACGGTGGGGCAGCCACCTGTATTTCGGCTGCACGGCCGCATGCGCAAGCTCGAGACAATGACGCTCAAGGCCGAGGATTCCGTGGCGTTAATGAAGAGCATCACTCCGGAACGCTGCCAGCGGGAGTTGCAGGAAACCGGGAGCACGGACTTTGGGTTTGCCTTCGGCGAGTTAGCTCGGTTTCGTGTTTCGGTATTCAAGCAGCGCGGCAACATTGCGATGGTGCTGCGTCAGATTCCCACGGACATGCTCACCCCCGCCCAGCTTGGCTTGCCGGATGTGCTGGTCGGTTTGGTGATGCGTCCCCGCGGCCTGTTTCTGGTGACGGGACCGACCGGTTCGGGAAAGAGCACGACGCTGGCGTCTCTGGTGAATTACATCAACGAGACGGTGGACCATCATATCATCACGATTGAGGACCCGATCGAGTTTTACCATTACCACAAGATGTCGACGGTGAACCAGCGCGAAGTGGGTGTAGACGTGCCCAGTTTCGCGGAAGCGATCCGCCGTGCCCTGCGACAGGACCCGGACGTAATTCTGGTCGGGGAATTGCGCGATCTGGAAACAATCGAAGCGGCCATTAGTGCCGCCGAGACGGGGCACGTTGTGTTTGGAACCTTGCATACCAATAGCGCTCAAGGCACCATCAACCGAATCATCGACGCGTTTCCCGGCAATCTGCAGGACCAGATTCGAACGCAGCTTTCGAGTTCCATTATCGCGGTTGTCGCGCAGACATTATTGCCGCGGATCGGCGGCGGGCGTTGCGCGGCCTACGAAGTGCTCGTAGTGACCCCCGGTATCGCCAACCTGATTCGCGAGAACAAAACGTTCCGCATCAGTTCGGCGATTCAAACGGGAGCGCGTCACGGCATGCAGTTGATGGATGACGCGTTATTCAAACTGTGGAAGGAAGAGAAGGTCACGATTGAAGACGCGTTGGCGAAGGCGCAGAGTCCAGACGACCTGGCCAAGCGGATCGTGGCTGCCCGCCGGGGTCTCGACGAGGAAGACGACGAGGACAACGGGCATGAAGACAAGAAGAAGTAAAACGCAGCACGAAGAAGTGGCACACGTTCACTGACGACTGATATTCATTAGTCGCATTTGGGACACGGCGTCGTTGATTCGGGATCACGACGGTTTTAGTAGTGAATTCCAATCCAGCGTAGCGGCCTGTTGCCGGACTCGCGGGCATTTCCCGCGGCGACCGGTATCAGCAGAGGCAGTACGCGAAGCTTTAGGTAGCAGCTGAAGGTATCAGTATGGCGATTCGCCGCATCGGACAAATCCTGGTCGATCTTGGTTTTATCAGCGACGAGCAGCTGGAAGCGCTGCTGGAAGAGCAGCAGCAGCGCCCGGGCGAACTGCTCGGCAAACTTGCCGGGCAAATGGGCCTCATCACCGAAGAGCAGCTGGCCATGGCGCTGGGCGAGCAGATGAATCTGCAGGTGGTCAACCTGGCGGACATTGCGATCGCCAAAGATGTGCTCGAAATCATGACCGACACGATGGCGCAGATGTACCGCGTGATCCCGATCCTGCTGGACGGCGAATCACTCACTGTGGCCACCTGCGATCCGCAAAACCTTTCCATTCAGGACGAACTGCGGCAGTTTCTGGGCTACGACATCCAGCTGGTAGTCGCTCCGGAAAAGGACATGCAGCGTTACCTGGAGAAGTACTATTCCGACGAATTGGACAGTGTCGAGAGCATCATCGGCATCCTGGAAGACGACGACGAACTGCGGGCGGCGGCCGAGAAATTGACGACAGGCGGCCCGATCGACTTGACCAGTGTCGAGGCGCTGGCGGACAGCGCGCCGGTCCGGAAACTGTTGAACATGGTGCTGCTGCTGGCCATCAAGGACCATGCGAGCGACATTCATTTCGAACCGTTTGAAGATGAATTCCGCATCCGCATCAAGGCGGACGGCGTCTTGTACGAAATGGTTCCGCCGCCGCGGCATCTGGCGTTCGCCATCACGACGCGCATCAAGGTGATGGCCAATTTGGACATTGCCGAACGCCGCCTCCCCCAGGACGGCCGTATCGAGCTGACGGTGGGTGGGCACCCGGTGGACTTGCGCGTCAGCGTGCTGCCGACGATGTTTGGTGAAAGCGTGGTCATGCGAGTGCTGGACCGCTCGGTCGTGTCGCTGGATCTGAACAATGTGGGCATGAACGACACCACGATCGCGCAGTTTCGCAAGGCCATGGACCGCCCCAACGGAATCGTCCTGGTCACCGGCCCGACCGGTTCCGGCAAGACCACGACACTCTACTCGGCGCTCAGTGAACTCAACACCATCGACGACAAGATCCTGACGACGGAAGAGCCGGTCGAATACGACATTGACGGGATCGTGCAAATTCCCATCGACGCGGAGATTGGCGTGACGTTCGCCGCCTGCTTGCGAGCTATCCTGCGGCAGGATCCGGACATTATCCTGGTCGGCGAGATTCGGGATTTGGAGACGGCCGAGATCGCCATTCAGGCCTCGCTGACCGGACATCTGGTGTTCAGCACGCTGCATACCAACGACGCTCCCAGTACGGTGACGCGACTGAAAGACATGGGCATCCCCACGTTCCTGCTCACCGCAACCGTGGAAGCGATCCTGGCGCAGCGCCTGGTGCGGCGCATCTGCTCGAAGTGCCGCGAGGAAGCGGAACCCGGCGATGACCTGATCATGGAGTTGGGTTTATCTCCCGAGCAACAATCGGTCATCAAGTATTTTCGTGGCGCTGGTTGCGATGCCTGCAACAACACCGGCTACAAGGGGCGCGTGGGACTGTTTGAGTTGATGATCATGAATGACGAGTTGCGGGAAATGGTGATGGCCAGCGCTTCGGCGGACGAACTGCGCGAGGTGGCAAAGGGATACGGCATGATCACGTTGCGCGACACGGGTATCGACTTGATTGGACAAGGGATCACAACGGCCGAAGAGATCGTGCGGGAAACAATCCAAGAAGCGTAGATAACTTGACGGGCGTTCCGTTCACGGGCAATCCGATCGTTGCGGCCAGCGATCAGGTTGGCGGCGGAAATCCCGGAAACGGAAATCCCGGAAACGGA
>CALBSZ010000058.1 GCA_937967665.1 uncultured Planctomycetaceae bacterium | reverse complement strand
AGCTGTGAGAGTTTCGCGTCCATCCGACCTATGTTGGTACCGCTCGTGGCACGAGGCTGGAGTCTGGGCGGTGTCAGCGTCAGTTGCCTCTTCTTTTTTGTCGTCGCTCAAGCGCTGCGCCAGAAAATTTGGGCAGTCAGTATCAGCGTTGCGCTCGTGACGGTATTGGCCATGTTTTGCTGTTACGTCATCAGCTTCGCCAATATCTGGTTCCTCAGCCGGGCCCTGGGCCTGTTCCAACGCGAAAAGCCGGTCGAAAATGCTGGTTCGCCTTTCGCCTCGACCACGACTCCGCCGCCGCAAGTTGTTCCTCCTGAGAAATCCGATTAGCGAGTGAAATGTGCCCGCCAGCTTAGGTCCTAGGATTGTTCAGGTTCCGCGCGTCCGTTCTCGCACGTTCGGCTCGACGCGCACGAACGGAGTTCCGCGAAGTTTGGCTTGCGTCAGGCCCGACTCCTGCCCTCGGCTGCGTGTGCCGACGATCCCCATCATCCTGGCGCTGTCTGTCCTTGGCTTGTCGTCCGTTTGCCGCGCCGAATTCGGGGGCACCGCGCAACTGCCCGCGGCGCGGGTCACGCCGGCTCACGGCATCCGCCTGGATATCGATTATCGCTGGGTCAATGGCAACGGCTATCGACCGGTAACCGTCACCTTGACGAAAACGATTCCGGCGAACTTCAATCGAACCTTCCGCGTTGAATTGCGGCCCATCCTGGAAGGTGTTTACGATGGCGTCCCGGATATCGAAGTTTCTCAGTTCCTGGAACTTCCGCCCCAGCAGAATTCCACGACAGCCCGCATCCTGGTTCCGCAGCGCGCTCCATGGAATTCGATCCGTTTGAAAGTGTATGAAGATGGCGTGCTGTTGCCCGAACTGTCCTCGCAGCATCTGCCGATGATCAATCGACTTTGGGAATGGTCGGAGATTGTTCCCCGCCTGCTGTTTATCGATGCGGACGCTCCGGGACGTGATCAGCGCCGGGAAGTGTCGCGAGATCCCCAGCCCTGGAAGGGCAACACGCTGCCGGACTTCCGTGCGCTGGACGTTGTCCAGGTAGGAACATCGACACCGCGGACGAACCACCGAGCGGACTGGGCCGACTATGATATCCTCGTCAACGTGGGCAACACGTCCAATGTCGACCTGTTGCCGCCCAGTGAATTGCCGACGAACTGGCTGGCGTACTCGTGCTTCGACCTGGCGTACATTTCGTGGAGCGATCTGAAGTTGTTGCAGGATCGCCATCCCGAGCGGTATCGAGCCCTGCGACGCTGGCTTTCCACCGGACCACTGCTTTGCGTTACCGATCTGGGTGAAGAATTTGAAGCGCTGGCGGAACTGGAAGCGCTGCTGGGACTCCAGCCGCTCAACGACCGTGCGGATCGGCAGGTTCGTCGCGGTTGGCAAGCGCCGTCGGACGATACTTTGGGAGCCGACCTCAATCTGTTCGATAATCGTCAGGTTTACAGGGGTGGTCCCTACTATCAAAACGATCGCAATTACTACACCGAACCCGCGGATGTCGTGGCTGCCGATTCACTCACGCTGGAGCCCGGGGCGCAGGCCGAACTACATACCGCCATCCGCAAGCGTCCACCGTTCGTTTGGCGAGGCATGGAACTGGGCTGCATCGCGGGGTTCGCCAGCGACGATCCGACTCGGCGTTTTATCTTGGGCCGGGACGCGAACGACGACCAGATCGAAAGCCTGCTGTGGCAGTGGTTTTTCGGCACGATTCCGAATCGCCATTGGCAATGGGTTTCGCGGCAGTCGCTGTCCCAGCACCGGATCAATGAAGGCTATTTCCAGTGGCTCATCCCGGGCGTTGGCGCGCCGCCGGTCAACACCTTCCTGGTGCTGATCACCGTATTCGCCGTCGGCATCGGTCCGCTGAATTACCTGTTCCTGATGCGCCGAAAGCGCCTGTACTTGCTGCTCGTTACCGTGCCTGCCGGAGCCGGAATCGTGATTGTGGGGTTGTTTGTGTACGCCCTGTTTTCGGATGGCTTGGGTGTCCGCAGCCGCGTCCGCAGCTTTACGCACTTGAACCAGCGTTCGGGAGACGTGGTTTGCGCTTCGCGGCAGACCTTTTTCGCCGGCATGACTCCGTCCGAGGGACTTTTCTATCCCGCGGATTGCGCGATTTTTCCTTGGGAATACATACCTTTTCCCAACCGCGCCGATCTCAGCGACTTGCGGCATTTGCATTGGGAAGACGGCCAGCGACTCCGGCAGGGTTACCTGCGTTCGCGAACCTACCTGCAGCTGGCTGTGACGCGGGCTGCGACGACCGACAGAACGTTGCAGCTCACCAAACTGGACGACGGCAGCATGCGCGTCGAGAATCTGCTCGGCACGACGATTCGGCTGTTGCTGGTTGGGGACGAGGGAACGGACAAATGGTTCATGGTAACGTCGCCGCTGGCGCCCGGCGCTTCTGCCACGGCCAAGGAATTCCCTCATGGCGACGCGCTGGCTCAGTTGCGCCGCCGCTATGAAGAAAACGAGCTGCGTGAAGAGGCTTCCATGCGGGGACGCAACCGGCCTGCCGTACGCGGGTACGCGAATGTCTACGGGCAGTCTGGTGTGGATAGCAACGCGGTCCGCAGACCTTTCAACACGGGCGTCATGGAATATGGCATGCTGGTCGCCAGCGGGCTCGATTCCGGAAATAGTCCGCTGTCGGGAACGTTTAACAACCGCGGCTACGTGGCCGTTGTCGATGCGCCTCCGTGGCTGCCGACCGGAACGATCGAGGCTCGCAGCGAAGCGGGTCTGCACATGGTGCGGGGAACCTGGTAACGCCGCCGCGCCTAATCCATCGAACGGCTGTCTGGGATAGCAATGATACGACCTCAACCGATGATCGAACTGCGACGGCTGTTTCGCATCTTCGGCGATACGCGCGCGGTGGACGACGTCTCGTTCGAAGTGAACGCCGGCCAGGTCTTCGGCTACATCGGTCCCAATGGAGCGGGAAAGACGACCAGCATGCGGATTCTGGCGACGCTCGACTTGCCCACCTTCGGAGACGCTTTCGTCGACGGCTTTTCGGTCATCAACGATCCCGACCGGGTCCGCCGGCGACTGGGCTTCATGCCTGACGATTTCGGCACGTACCCGTACGTGAATTGCGCGGAATACCTGGATTTTTACGCTCGGGCCTATGGCCTGGTCGGCCGGGAACGGCATCGAGCGCTCCGACACGTGATGGGATTCACGGGCCTGGACCGCATGGCCGAGAAACCGATTCGCGGGTTGTCCAAGGGCATGAAACAGCGTCTCTGCCTGGGCCGGTCGATGATCCACGACCCCAGCGTGCTGATCCTGGACGAACCGGCCGCTGGGCTCGATCCCCGAGCTCGAATTGAATTGCGCGTGATGATCCGCGAACTTGCCGCCGGCGGCAAAACGGTGTTGGTGAGTTCGCATATCTTGACGGAGCTGGCGGAAATCTGCGATCAGATCGGTATCATCGAACAAGGCCGACTGCTGGCGACCGGCAGTGTGGCCGACATTCAAAAACAATTCGCGCCCCACCGGCAGATCCGCGCCCGCGTGCTGGATCGCGTTGCCGACGTCGCGCAGTGGCTGTCGCAACGCGATGACGTTTCGGATGTGCGAGTGGACGGCGAACTGCTGCGGTTTTCGCACGAGGGCAATCGGTTGCAGGAGGCGGCCCTGCTGAAAGAAATGGTGCAGGCCGACTTCGTCGTCGCCGAATTTGCCAGCCACGAGAAATCGCTGGAAGATGTCTTTCTGCACGTGACTCAAGGATATGTCCAGTGACGAGTGATCTCAGCGTTCCCCGGGACGACGCGCAAGCCGACGCCGCAACCGGCGTTTGGTCGCGAATGGATTTGTATCTGGAGCGGGCCGGCGAATGGCTGAATCCGATTCTGGTCAAGGAATCACGCCAGGCGCTGAAGAGCAAACAGTTTACGATTACGTTCGCGCTGCTCTTGCTATGCGGCTGGGGCTGGTCGTTCCTCGGCACGATGGTGGGCGGCAGGGCCGTTGAGATTGTTTATGGCTACTACTGGGTCCTGGCCATTCCGCTGCTGGTCATTGTGCCCTTCAGCGCCTACCGCTCGCTGGCCGCGGAACGGGAAGACGGCACCTACGAACTGCTGTCCATCACGGGGCTGAATTCACGTCAGATCGTCACCGGCAAACTTGGCAGCGCGATCCTGCAAATGCTCGTCTATTACTCGGCCCTGTCGCCTTGTATCGCGTTCACCTACTTATTGCGCGGCGTCAGCATCTTGTCCGTGTTGCTCATCCTGTTCTATACGTTCGTCTTGTCTCTGTCCGCCTCGGCAGTCGGTTTGTTCGCAGCAACGCTGACCAAACATCGCAATTGGCAGGTGCTGATTTCCGTGGTCTATCTCTGCGCGTTGCTGCTGGTGGGCTGGATCTGGAGTGAAGAACTGGTCTGGGACCTGCTGCGCTACGAATCAATCCGCTTCGATAATCCGGAAACCTGGGTCGCGAACCTGGCCATCGTCTCCGGCTTCGGCGCCGGTATCCTCATGACCATCGTGGCCGCGGCCGCCAACATCACGTTTGCAAGCGACAATCGAGCTACGCGGCTGCGTATCGTGATGCTCTTGCATCAGGGACTCTACGTCGGCTGGATGATCTACTGGTATGTCAAAGAACAGCACGGTGAATGGCTGCTGGTCATGAGTTGTTTCGGTGCCGCCTATTGGACGCTGACAGGCGCGCTGATGACGGGCGAAACGGCCGAACTCTCGCCGCGCGTCAAGCGGTCGCTGCCGCAGTCCCTGCTGGCCCGCATGCTGTTTACCTGGTTCAATCCCGGCGCGGGAACGGGATACGTGTTTGCGGTCATCAATCTTGGCGTGCTGCTGGCCGTCGGAGTGATCGCGGGCACGGTCGGGAAAACGCTGGGACGCAGCATGGGGTATTTCGCGGACCATTACGCCTGGTTCAGCTTGTTCCTCTGGATGTACATTGCCGCGTACCTCGGAGTTGGCCGCATCATCATCGCGGCCCTGCGCCGATTCCTGCACTTCGGACTCCTGCTGCCGGTCTTGATCCACATCATGCTGATCGTGCTCGGCGTGGCCATTCCCATGATCATTCACGGTTGGTATTACGGATTTGAATTCTACGAGCGGGATTACTCATTGTTGCACGCCATGAACTGGGCCTTTTCCCTGGGCATCATCATGGACGAAGGAGTCGAAATCTACCCGTTCACATTCGGTGTCATCGCCATCGGCTCCGTGTTGATCTTTGTGGTCAACTACTTCCTGGCAATTCGGGACGTCGAACAGGTGCGATTGGCCACTCCCCAACGCGTACAGGAAGATGATCGCGAAATCCATCCCGAACGGTTCCTGGAACCCCGCAAGCCAAAAAGTCCATGGGACGAAGACGACTAAAACTGGTCTTCACGAGCACCTGGCGGGCGCCGTCGAAGCATCCGCTCCTATACCGCCAGGCGCTCCGCGGAACGGGCGTTGAGTTCCGTGATCTGGTCGTTCAACGTCCAGTAATCGTAGATGTAGCCAACCAGAAACAGCCCACCGGTGCAAAGGTAGATGAAACCGGTGATCCATTTTCCCATATAGAAGCGATGAATCCCCAGGTAGCCCAGGAACGTCAGCAGGATCCAGGCAACCGAGTAATCAATCGCACCAGCCCGAAAACGGAATTCGGCCTGACGATCCATTGCGGGTATCAGGAAAACGTCAATCAGCCAACCGACACCGAGTAACCCCAACGTGAAAAACCAGATCGTCCCGCTGATGGGCTTGCCGAAATAGAACCGGTGCGAACCCGTGAAGCCAAAAATCCACAAGATGTATCCGACGATAACGGAATGCGTGCTCTGCCGAGTGTTCATAGGGATATATTCGTACACACTTTCCAAATCTTGGCAAGCGGCGGGACGCCAACTGTAGTGTCCGAATCGTGGGGTGCTCGATGGTCCGTGTAACGCTAGTGCAACAGCGCAGGGTCGCGAGAAAAGGGGACTGGCTCGGTGATACAAACGGGTACCAGCTTGCAAATCCGGTCGCGTCCGCCGTGCCTGTCCCCGTTTCGCTACCGTCAACCCTGCGCTGTAGTACGAGTGCAACTTGCACTAACGGCTGGACGGCAAAGTTGCGACGCGTCTGAGCCGCGGAGCTTATTTGAGAAGAACAACGACGATGATCGTCCAAATGACGATCATCGCGACTCCAAAAACAATCTTGTATCGCCGCGACTCGTCGAAATTCGACGAATTCAAAACGGCGTCGAGTGATTGTTCGCTGGAGAGCGTGACTTTGGCCTGGCGAGCGACCATCGCGTCGATAATCAACGCTTCCTTGTTCGGCAAGTCGGCGCGGGCCGGTTCTTGCAGGCGAGCGGTGGCGAGTGCTTCTGGAGACGTCGATTGCCCTCGACGCTCGACACTCTCATTGTGGGATTTCACGAGTTCACCAATTGCCTTGATGCCTGGATGTAACTACTTCTCTGTTCGTCCCTATTATATCCGCGGGTCAATGATGGTTTCGTTTCCCTTGTGTGAAGAAATGGTGAAGTCAACCGGCCGTCGAGGTTTTTTACTAAACGTGCAGGGAGAACGTCTCAACGCGAGTTCGCAGGACAGGTGAGACTCCTGGTTCGCACCACGAGCATAGGAGATTCTGGTCAAGCGATTTCTCTGCAAAAATGGAAACGTCAAGCGTTCTTAACGGCCACCCGCGAACCTGCTGCTTCCCGCCGCTCGCCTTCCCCCACCTTCCCACTTGCTCCTTCCGCGTTTCCCCTTCCTTCTCAGAAATAGCTCCTCATGGCCGTTTACATGCAGCCCGAAACAGCTATTTCCATCTCCCGATTTTCAGCTCTTGTTTCGAAATTATTGCTTGCTTGCGCCTGTGTAACCCCCTTATAATCGCGGCCAACTCGCTTTGTACGACATCACCGGCGCGGTCCGCCTCCACCGCCGCGTCTCACACCATCGCTGATTCCGGGAGAAACCGTCATGCGTCGCCAGCGCCGAAAACGCACCCTCGAAATGCTAGAAGATCGACGCGTCTTAGCGACGATCGCCTTTGATTTGGTCGGCAGCGCCAGTCAGAATTTGTCAAGTTTCGTGAACATGGCTCCGGCGTTCAGCGACCCGGAAGACAGTTTTCAGATTTCTCAGCGCGGTGTTTCCGCGACGATTTCGACTGCGCTGCTGGATGACAGCGCCTCGATGAGTCCCGGTGACCAGCAAGGAATCGTCAACGAGTCGAACACGGACGCGTTTTTCGGAGCTGCGGATACGGTGAATTCCAACAATCCCAGCGGCGCGGTAACCGCCATTTGGACCTTCGATGTCGCGGGCGCGTCGAACCTGGGCGTCTCCATCGCCATGGGAGCGATGGGCGATTTCGAGGCCACGAACGATTCCTTCACGTGGACCTATCGCTTCGATGGCGGCGCGTCGAAAACGGCTTTCGCCAGCACGATCAACGAATCGATCAGTCACGATTACGTGATGAGCGGCGGCGCCACCGTGACGCTGGACGATCCGGCATTCGTCAACGGAACCGTGCTGACAAACGACCTAACCACCTTCAGCGCGCCGCTTGCGGGAAGCGGTTCCGTGCTGGAATTAACGTTAACCGTCAATATGGATGGTGCCGACGAGGCGTTTGCGTTCCAGGACATTGTGATTTCGGGGAGTCCTGCGGGCACAGGTGTCACGATCACCGAAACCGGCGGATCGACGAACGTTGTCGAGGGGGCCGCGACGGATACGTTCAGCATCCAGTTGGTATCCGTGCCGTTGAATGACGTGGATTTCGTGATCACCCCGGATGGCCAGACTGATCTCGGCGACGGTCCCGGCGTTGCCATCATGCGGACGTTCACCAATACCACGCCTCAGACCATTACCGTCACGGCCGCGGACGACACCGTGATCGAAGGGGCTCACACCAGTGAAATTCGCTTTGCCACGACCAGCTTGGATTCGAACTACGACCGTCTGTTCATCCCCGCTGTGACAGCGCAGGTGACGGACAACGATTCCCCCGCCATGTCTTTGGTGATCAATGAGATCCTGGCCGATCCGCCGTCGGGCGACGATGTGAACAATGATGGCAACGCTTCGACGACACAGGACGAATTTGTGGAACTGGCAAATCTGTCTTCAACCAGTTTGGATATCTCCGGCTGGATGCTGAGCGACGCAGTCCAACCCAGGCACGTCTTTCCGGCCGGAACGGTGGTGAATCCAGGTCAGGCTGTTGTCGTGTTCAGTGGTGGAACCCCCATGGGTACATTTGGCGGCGCGTTGGTAACCACGGCTTCCACGGGACTGCTCGGTCTTTCCAACACCTCGGACACGGTAACGCTGGCCAACGCCGGCGGTGTCGTTATTGACCAGGTCGCCTACGGTCCTCTGGGAGACATCAACAACTCGCTGACGCGAAATCCGGATCGGACGGGCGGTTTTGTACAGCATCTTACGGTTCCCAACATGCCTCCGCTCCCCTATTCTCCCGGATTTGAAAACGACGGAACGACACCGCTCACCGGCCCCGGAATACCGGGAGTGACCGTGATCGAAAGCGGGACGACCGAAGTGTCGGAAGACGGCGCCACCGACACGTTCGATTTCCAGCTCAACACCAGCCCAACGGCGAGTGTGGACGTCACGCTCACGCCGGATGCGCAGCTTGATCTGGGCATGGGGGGAGGTGTGCCTTTGACATTCACGGTATCGGACACGTCGTTGCAAACGGTCACGGTCCGTGCTGTTGACGATGCCGACGTGGAAGCCAATCCCCACACCGGCATGATCACGATTACGACCAGTAGCACGGACGGCGACTACGACGGCCTGACGATCCCCAGCATCTCGGCCTCGATCACCGACAACGATTTCGCGGGTGTCACTGTGACGGAATCGAACGGATCCACCGACGTTGTGGAAGGCGGAGCGATGGATAGCTTCACCGTGCAATTGGATACCATTCCGACCGCCGCAGTGGATGTGGAGGTGACTCCTGATTCACAAACCGACCTCGGCAACGGTCCCGGCAACCCGGTGACGCTAACGTTTACGAACACGAGCAGCGAAACCGTCAACGTGACGGCCACGGACGATAGCGATGTCGAGGGCAGCCATACCGGCATCATCTCGTTCACCACGTCCAGTCTCGACGGCAACTACGATGGTCTCAATATTCCAAATGTCGTCGTCGACATCACAGACAACGACATTCCCGGCATCACGGTGACCGAATCAGCAGGCAGTACTGACGTCACCGAAGGAGGCGTTAGCGATTCGTTTGACCTGCAGTTGAATACAATCCCGGGATCAACAGTCACCGTAACCCTCTCTCCCGACAGCCAGGTCGATTTAGGGAACGGAGCCGGAATGCCCGTCGATTTGTTGCTCAGCGACACGACGGTGAGCACCGTTGTCGTGACCGCGGTGGACGATTCGGACGTGGAGGGCTCACATACGGGAACGATTGCGATCAGTACAAGCAGCGGCGATGGGAACTACGACACCCTCACGGTCAGTCCAATTACGGCCAACATTACGGACAACGACGTCCCGGGCGTGATGGTCCTCGAAAGCGGAGGGAGCACGGACGTTGCCGAGGGAGGAGTTACCGATACGACTACGGTACAGCTGAACACGACTCCGGCATCCACCGTAGAGGTCATCTTAACTCCTGACGCGCAAATCGACCTGGGTGCCGGTGCCGGCACGCCGGTAACGCTCATCTTCGACAGTACGGCACTGCAGACGGTTACCGTGACGGCAGTGGATGACGTGATTGTCGAGGGATCGCACACCGGAACCATTGGGATCACGACCAGCAGCGCGGACGGCGACTACCATGGCCTGACCGTGCCGAGCATCGCGGTCAATATCACCGACAACGACGCGACTCCGAAATTGACGCTGAACGTCGTGGCCAGTGCCATTTCGGAGAACGGCGGGAGCAGTTCCGCAACGGTCACGCGAAACGGAGCCACAACCGGCGACCTGACTGTCATGCTGGCAAGTAGCGACACGGGCGAAGCGATCGTACCGCCTTCTGTTACGATCCTGGACGGGCAGACTACAGCCTCGTTCGTGGTCACGGCGGTCGACGACGTGTTGATTGACGCGACGCAAATCGTCACGATCACCGGCTCGGCCACGGGGTTTGAAGACGGTACCGACGCGATCAGCATTCTGGACGACGAGATCACGGCACCCGTCTTTGTATTCAACGGCACCTTATACGCCATCGGCACCTCGGGCAGCGATCGCATTATTTTCTCGGCCATCCTGCATGGCGGCGTCCGCGTTCGCTACAACGACGTGTTTTACGAGTTCTCCAACGTTTCCAACAATCACATCGAAGTCATCGAAGGCGCTGGCCAGGACTAAATTGCACTGGCTGGGAATCTGCAGATGTCAGCCAATATTGACTCCGGGACCGGCGACGACGTCGTGTTCGGCGGCCAGCGTGAC
>CALBSZ010000057.1 GCA_937967665.1 uncultured Planctomycetaceae bacterium | reverse complement strand
GTATTTTCGTGGCCGACAAACTGCTTGTAATATTGGTGGAAAGCCGTTTTGCGGACGTCGCGACTGGGCGAAAGCAGGAAACTGCTCAGCGTTGAATTGCCCAATTCAACCTCTTCACCTTTCTCGTTGGTTACCGTGCCGAATTTCATGTCGGCGTCCAGCAGCTGGCGGAAAGCGCGGTTTGCCGCGCCGGCCATTTCGCCCTGCATCGCCAGCAGGTGCTCTTCCTTTTCGCCCAGCGTGTGCGGCTTGTAACGCAACATGCGTTCGAGCGTCAATTTGTGCGGCGCCAATTCGCTGGCCGCCAGGAACTGCTGGATCGTAGCGTCCGGGATCGCCATGACCTCGGGCCGGATAAAACTGGCAGCCTCGCTGGCCCGCGTGAAGACATTGATCACGCGTCCCAGCATGGCCTGGTAGGTGCTGTTGGCCTGGTCTTGAGTCGTGTGGAGCGAGGCGTAGATGTAGACGCGTTCGCCGAGTCGGTCGACTTCGTTGTCAAAATCCAGGCACGCGGCTAGCGTTGCCGCGTCTTTGGACAGTTGACCGCGAAACGCCGCAAAGCCGCCGATTTTTTCTTCAAACTGCTTGAAACCTTCTTCCCACGCGGCGTGGTTGGGGAACAGGCTGGAAAGGTCCCAGGTATCGGCTTCCGCGATTTCAGAACGAGGGGGTAGTGTCTTCACCGTGCTCATGATGTGCCTTCCGTGTTTTCAGGAATATCCGTGTGTAGTTTGGCCGTGGCGGGCGGCAAGTTCAAGGCCTACCACTTCAGCAGCGCGGTGCCCCAGGCCAGACCGGCGCCGAAGCCGCACACGAGAACGTGATCTCCGCGCCGCACGCGGCCTGCTTGAACGGCTTCGTCGAGCGCCAACGGGATGCTGCCAGCGGAGGTGTTGCCGTAGCGATCGAGGTTGACGAGGATCTTCTCGCTGTCGATTCCCAAGTCGTTTACCGCCGCTTCGATGATACGGATATTCGCCTGATGAAGCACGACCAGATCAATTTCGTTCGGCGAAATGCGAACATGATGCAGGACGTCCATGATCGAATCTTCCACCAGCCGCACCGCCCACTTGAACACCGGTCGACCTTCCATGTGCAAATACTGGCGGCCCGCCGCGAGCGCGTCCGCGGTCAACGGTTCGCGCGAACCCCCGGCCGGAGTGCAGAGCAGGTTGCCGCCGCTGCCGTCGGCGCCCAGCGTGTAGGCGAGTAGCCCTTGCCGTTTGCTGCCGGGGCCCAGCAATACCGCGCCGGCTCCGTCCCCGAACAACGGAAACGTTCGCTTGTCGTTCGGATCCACCGACCCCGACATCAGGTCGGCTCCCGCGACCAGCACCCGCTGCCAGTGGCCGTTGCCGACAAACTGAGCTCCCGTGATGAGAGCGTAGACAAAACCCGCGCAGGCGGCATTCAGGTCCATGGCGGGACAGTTTGCCCCGAGTTTTTCTTGCACGATGCAACCGGTCGACGGCGTCGGCATGTCCGGGGTCATCGTGGCGACGAGGATCAAATCCAGTTCGTCGGGGCGAGTATCCGCGACGTCCAGGCAGCGTCGGGCCGCCTCAATCACCAGGTCGCTGGTCGCTTCTCCCGACGCGGCACGACGGCGCTGGAGAATGCCCGTGCGCTGCAGGATCCAATCCGCATCGTAACCAAGCTCCGCCAGGTCCTCGTTCCGAACAATCTCTTCAGGAGCGTAGGATCCAGTCGCCAGGATCTGAAGTCCCGTCAGCGAGCGCAAGGGACTGCGGGCGTCGGAATGCGGTAAATTCGCCGGTACCAACGGAAACGCGTCCTCGCCGCCCGTCGCACGATTGGAAATGGTGGATGCCATACAAAACCCCGCCAGAGGAACCTTAGCAATGCTGCGAAGCTATCACGAGTCGGCCCGAATGCCGAGTCCGCAAATGGAGATAAGCGGTCTAATATAGCAAAATCATACTCGTATTCCAGGGAAAAACGCACTTCGCTCGGCCACGCTCCCTGTAGGTTGAACGGTTTGCCGTCGCTAGCTGATGCAACTTGGAAAGATTCCCAAGTCGGAAATTGTTCGCAAGTCGTTAAAGCTTGTCAGTTTAAGCGCCGACTCCGATCGAATTAAATAAAGAACCCCCCATAAGATGGTGTCCGGCGGGCCCAATACCGAATAAATTGGTCGAAGTTTTCAAGGGGAGTCCGATCAGGAGGATTCGGGTTGGAAATCTTGATGTATCCGCACTACTCATTAGGAAAAGGTTGACAGTCGAAATCAATGTGCATTCTCGCCATCCAATACCAACTCGTCCCGGAGTCCCCTATTTTGGTCGCCGCCAATCGGGAAGAACTGTTTGATCGATTGAGCAGCCCACCGACGATCCAGTCGGGCAAACCGCGTATCCTGGCTGGTATCGACCAGCAGGCCGGCGGCACGTGGCTGGGCGTGAATCAGCACGGGATGTTCGTGGGGGCCTGTAACCGACCGAAATCGCTACCGCGAGTTTCTCCTCGTTCACGGGGCGTCTTGTGCAAGGAGTTGCTGCGCACGCACTCGGCCAAGCAGGCAGTGGACTTGGCCATGGAGGAATTGTCGACCGGGAATTACAACGGTGTGAATTTCATTGTGGCTGACTTCAAGTCGGCGTGGGCGGTGCACGGCGGCGATCATCTGGACGTGGTGGAATTGGAAGAGGGTTTAAGCATCATCGGTTCGGGCAACGTGAACGATCGCCGTGACGAACGGGTCCAACTGTGCCAGCGGTTGCTGACCCTGCAGACATTGGATTCCCCGGTCAAATTCCTGGCCATTGCCAGCAAGGTATTCGCGCGCCCGGCTTCCGGACCGGACCGTCCCGCCATGGTCGTACGGGGCAAGGATCGCGGCACCGTCAGTTCGACTCTGATCGCGCTGGGGAAGAAGCCTCGCGATGCGATCTATCAATACGCCAACGGCGCGCCCGACCAGCACAAGTACGAGGATTGTTCGCCGATGCTGCGTGACATTCTGAGTCGAGGTTTGCGAGAGTCGCGTGCGAAGGCCAAAGCCTCGTAGTACGTCGAGCAAATTAGATGACTCGGACCATGGTACCCGCGGTCTTTGCCGTTCTGCTTGCCTTCTCTTGCTGCGCCGCGGACTGGCCTCATTGGCGTGGTCCCGCGCGGAACGACGTCGTCACGGAAACATCGGGTTGGAATGGCGATGCCTGGCCTCGCGGCGAATTGTGGAGTGCCGATGTCGGTGAGGGGTCGACGTCGCCCCTGGTCGTCGCTGGTCGAGTCTACACGATGGGCTGGCGTGGCGACCACGACCACGTTGTTTGCCTCGACGCGAACAGCGGTAAGACTCTTTGGTCCCGGCAGTATCCGTGTCCTCAATACGGGCGGCAGGCGATGGGGGATCAGGGCATTTACTCAGGCCCATCTTCCACTCCCGAGTTCGACGCGGACACGGGGTTGCTTTACACACTCAGCACCGACGGCGACCTGCACTGCTGGAGCACGCGTCAGCAGGGCGCGCTGGTTTGGTCGACCAATCTTTATGATTCCTTCCGAATACCCCGGCGTCCCAAAGTCGGCCGCAGCGGGTGGCGGGACTACGGATACACGTCTTCGCCGCTGGTCTGGAAGGAATGGCTGATTGTCGAGGTGGGTGCCGTTGACGAAGGCAATCTTGTGGCCTTCGACAAGCTCACCGGCGCCCGCCGCTGGACTTCCGAATCTCGTTCACCGGCCGGTCACAACGGCGGCCCGGTGCCCATCCGGGTGGAAGGCGTTCCCTGCGTCGCCGTGCACAACCACGACGGCCTGCTGGTGGCACGCCTGGATCCCGGCCATGCAGGACAGACGGTGGCAACGCACCCTTGGGGGGCTTAGCTTGCCAACAACATTGTCACCGTCACGGGCCACGGCAACAGTGTCCTGTTGACGTCGGCTTACAATCAATATCGGATGGCCAGGTACGACATTTCGCTTGCCGGCGCGGAGAAGGTCTGGGAGCAGGAATATCCATCGAAAGTCTGTTCGCCGGTGGTCGCCGGGGGGTACATTTACTGGGCCTGGAAAAGCGTGAACTGCCTTGATTTCGAGACGGGCAAGCAGCAGTGGCGCGGCGGCGATGTCGGGGATCCGGGCTCGGTAATTGTGACCGGGGATGATCGCCTGATCGTCTGGGCCGACCGCGGAGACCTGTTCCTGGTTGAGACCGCGGTCCGTTCCCCGCGCTCCTACACGCAGCTTGCCCGATCCGCGGTCCTGGATCGTGCCGATGCCTGGCCGCACGTGGTGCTTGCGAATGGCAGGCTGTACTGCAAGGACCGGGACGGGCGTCTTCGTTGTTTGCAGATCGCCGCGCAGGCGGCCGGCGATTAGGGACGACCGGCAGTCCTGGTAGTTTGAGGAAGACCCTCGATAGCGGCCGCTAACGGAGCGTAATGAGCACGTTCGGGCGTGGCGTTGATTGAGTACCGGGGTATCTTCAGGTATCATCTTGACGTTGCTGTGATTCTAGCGGACGCTGATTGGGCGATCCGCTCAATCATTGTCGTGACTTGTGCGCTGCTGCTGGCGATGGTCGCCCGCGAAAGTGCTCGACCGCGGTGCGAATCGCACGCGACTACATGGAACCAGCATCACGGGAGTCACGCATGAGATTGTTACGCAACGTCGCCTTGGTTGGGCTCTTCGTCTTCGCCATCGCCTGCCAGTTCACGTCGCTGGGGCAAGTCACGGACGGGGCCGCGTCGCCCGGAGCGACGAGCACCGAGGAGGCGGGCGATGCGGTCCCGGCGGAAGCCGTTTCCAACCCCGCGCCGGCCGACGCGAAGCAAGTGAACTGGTACGCTCTGATCACGTTGGGGGTTGGTATCGCCGTGGTGCTCGGGCTGATCATCGTTTTCAAGGTGAACGCCTTTATCGCGTTGATCACAGCGGCGGTCGTCGTCAGTTGCATGGCGCCGGGTGATGTGGCGGACAAGATCAGCCGCGTGGCGTCGGCGTTTGGTTCTTCGGCGGGAGGCATCGGGATTGTCATTGCGATGGCCGCCGTGATCGGCACGTGCATGTTGGATAGTGGAGCGGCCGATCGGATCGTCCGCGCGTTTTTGAGGCTCCTTGGCGAAAAGCGCGCGCCGGTCGCCTTGTTGGGCAGCGGGTTCGTGCTGGCCGTTCCCGTCTTTTTCGATACCGTCTTCTACTTGCTCGTCCCGCTGGCCCGCTCGCTTCATCGCAAGACGGGAAAGCAGTATTTGAAATACATCCTGGCCATCGGCGCAGGGGGCGCCATCACGCACACGCTGGTCCCGCCGACGCCAGGTCCGTTGCTGATGGCCTCGAACCTGGGCATCGACGTGGGCTGGATGATCATGGTCGGGGCGCTGGTGGCCCTGCCGGCGGCGCTGGTCGGCTTGCTCTTCGCCGCCGTGATGGACCGCATCATGAAAACGCCCATGCGGCAGATTGGAAACACGCCGGAACCAGAGCCGTTGTCGGACGACGAGTTGCCGTCGCTGCCGCTGTCACTTCTGCCCGTCGTGCTGCCGGTGCTATTGATTTCCACCAGCACGATCTTGACAACGATTGCCGATGGCGAACACGCGGCGCTGTTAAGCGGATCGGACATCTCGGACTGGTCGGCCTGGCGGCAATCGGTTCTGTCGCAAGCCGAAGCCGCGGGTGACTCGCCAGGCAAGTTGTTACTTGAACATAAGGCGATGTCGCCGGAAGTGCGGGAATTGTTTGCGAGTCCAGAGCCACTTGCCGAGGACCAGCGGGAGCAACTCATCGGCACCGTCAACAAAGTATTGGGAGACAAAGACTTTTACCGCGAGGCGGCGTTCTTGGGGATCGCGTTGAACAGCGATGCCAAGGCAATGGTGGGACAACGGGGCCCGCGCATGAAGAAAGTGGAGGCGGAACGACTCAATCGCGCCCTGTTGGAGTCGACGTTCACCAGCATCGAGCCCCATGTTTGGGACACGCCCGCGCGGCGCGCCGCCAACTACAGCAAGCTGTTTGGCGATGCCAACCTGGCATTGTTGATTTCAACCATCATTGCCCTCTGGATGCTGGCGGTGAAGCGCAAGCTGTCGCGAGTTGAAATGGCCAAGGTCGTGGAAACTTCGTTGATGAGCGGTGGTGTGATCATCCTGATCACGGCAGGTGGAGGAGCGTTTGGCGCCATGTTGGCGGCCGCGCAGGTCGGGCCGGCGATCGAGGACTTGTTCAGCGGCATCAACGTTGCCGGCGGAGGCGGAATCGGTTTCCTGCTGCTCGGCTTCCTGATCGCGGCCATCCTGAAAGTGGCCCAAGGTTCCAGCACCGTCGCCATGATTGTTGGCTCGGGAATGGTCGCCGCGATCGTTGCCGGACAGGACCTCGGTTACCATCCCGTCTACCTGGCCACCTCGATCGGTGCCGGGTCCCTGATGGGAAGCTGGATGAACGACAGCGGTTTCTGGATCTTCGCCAAGATGGGCGGATTGACAGAAGTCGAAGCGTTGAAATCGTGGACGGTCATGCTAATTGTGCTGGGGCTGGTGAGTCTCGGGGCGTCCGTAGTTTTGTCGATGGTGTTGCCTCTGGTGGACGTCGTTCGCTGACGCGTCTTACATCGTAGCGTGTGGCCGATTTCTCATGCGGATACTTCGAAAGCCTGCGGCGAGCCGGGACGGTTGTGGTTACTTGATCACGACCTGTTTCTTTACCTGTGTGTTCCTGTTGATTAACGGACGTCTGGCGTACGTATTCTACCATTGGCTGGCGCCTCGCGGTCCCGAGCTGATGCTGCATCCGCGATTCACCCAGTTCGCGCTCTTCGTAACGCCCGTGCTGATGCTGGTCGTGGAATGGTATTTGGCCGACGTCTTTGTGCAGCGTCTGAGTCATCCGCGCGGCGGCAAGTGATCCTCTCTGCCCGGGCATTCCTGTCTGACGGGTTTTACTGAATTTAGGTGTCCGCTATTGAGGTACTGTGTTGGATTCGGATATCCTGTGACCAAGCCTCCATTCTTTTGCCGAGAACGGAGCATTGAGCCTGCCGGTAGATGGATGGCGGTTATTTCGGATTGTTTGCGAAGCGCACAGAAGTGAAGGAACAACGTCATGAAAAAAATTGAAGCCATCATCCGCGTACACAAGATCGAGGAAGTGCGCGACGCCTTGACCGAAGCGGGCATTCTAGGATTGACCGTGACCGAAGTCCGCGGTTTCGGACGTCAGAAGGGGCATACCGAGCAATATCGAGGAACGGAATACCGGGTCGATTTTGTCCCCAAAGCCAAGATCGAAATCGCAGTTTCGGACGAAAACCTGGACAAGGCGGTCAAGGTCATTCTCACCACGGCGCAGACGGGAGAAATCGGCGACGGCAAGATCTTCATCTCGCCGTTGGAAGATGCGATTCGGATTCGAACCGGGGAACGCGGCTCCGACGCCTGCTGACTTCGCGTTTGTCGACTGCCTATCGCCGCCGCTGGAAGCGTACGCGACAGCCGATCGCGACCGTTTCCCTGGTTTTCGGCAACGCGCCTTTCAACGCGGCCTCCACAGCCGCCTCGACGTGCCGCTCCGTCACTTTGTCGGCGTTGGGACTGTTGTCCATGGCGCCCATGTAGACGACTTTGCGCTGCTTGTTCAGCACAAAGAATTCAGGCGTATAGATGGCTCCGTAGTCCAACGCAATTTTCTGTGTCTCGTCATGCAGGTAGGGATAGGGAAAGCCCTTCTCCGCGGCGCGTGCCTTCATGTCCGCTAGCTGGTCGCCGTCGACTTTGTTGACATTGATGGCCACGACGGAAACCTTTCGATCCGCGTAGTTCTTGGCCAGCGCGATGATGCGATCCTCGTAATCCACGGCGTAAGGGCAGGTATTGCAAGTGAAGACGACGACCACCACGTCGCTTTCGGCGAGATCTTTCAACGAGTGTTCCTTGCCGTCCACTCCAGGCAACTGCTGCCAGGCCGGCGCGTCGTCCCCAATATTCAGCACAGGATTGAATTCACCCGCGCGCACGTCGTGAGCGAGACAAATGGCAAGGCAGATGGTGCAGGCGCGAAGCATGATCTGTTTTCTCCCAGGCAAGTGACTTGCGGCAAGTTGATTGCGTAATCAACACGACTCTATCATACCAAGTTGAAGAGACATACCAAGTCGAAGGGACTTTACGGAATCATGTTGCCTGCGAGCCGTTTCTTTGAAGAAACTCAAGGCTGCAGGATGGCGGGCCAGAGTGAATCGCTGACGAAAAGGCCCTTGCGTGACAACTTCAAATGGGTTGCGCTGCGTTCCAACAATCCCATTTCAGTATAACGGCGTAAGGGAACGCCGGCGAGCGTTTCCAGGCTGCAGCCGGTTTCCGACTCGAACCGCTCCACGTCCACCCCTTCCAGCATGCGGAGTTGGAAGACCAGTCGTTCGCGCGCTGCCTCCTCCGTTCCCAGTTGTTCCGTTTCGGCTACCGGCGATTCACCCGCGTGGACACGTTTCAGGTAAGTAGCCACGCTGCGATGATTCGTTTCGCGGATCCCGGAAACATAGCGCGCAGCGCCGGGACCGGCGGCGTAATAAGGCTGCCCCCGCCAGTAGACTTCGTTGTGGCGACAGCGATGGCCCGGCCTGGCGAAATTGGAAATCTCGTAGTGCTCGAAGCCGTGACGAGTTAATGTCGTGATCGCGGCTTCATACATTCGCCGTTCGGACTCTTCTTCCTGTTGTTGCAAGTCGCCGCGGAGCAGGCGGGAAAAGTAGGATGTCCCCTTTTCGAAGGTAAGGCCGTAGGTGGAAAGATGGTCTGGATGCAGAGCCAGAGCCGCATTCAGGTCCCGCTGCCAGCCCGCCAGGGACTCGCCGGGGACGGCGAAGATCAGGTCCAGCGAGACACTCGACGCGACCGCACGGGCGTGATCATAGGCTCGGCAAATGTCGTCGGCGCGGTGATCGCGCTCCAGCATCTTCAGTTTGTCTCCGTCAAACGACTGCACGCCCAGGCTGATGCGCGTCACTCCGTGCTGGACCAGGATTCGTGAAACGTCGGTGTTCAGATCGATGGGAGTCGCTTCGATACTGAATTCGTAGCCACCGGCCAGGGGGAACCATTCCCTTACCAACTCGAGCAAACGGTGGAGTTTTGCAGGCGGCAGGTGGGTTGGCGTGCCGCCGCCCAGAAACAGGGTGTCCACCTCGCGCGGTTGCCCGAGAAAGCTCAATTCCCGTTCTATCGCGGCCAGGTAGGAATCGATCAGGTCGTCGCGGCCCGCGACCAGCGTAAAGTTGCAATAGCCGCAGCGATGCCGGCAAAAGGGAATGTGAACGTAGGCGGCCCGCGGCAGCGGACGGGTGGCGTGCGACATAGGAGTGTAGGCTACGGCACGCGTGCCGGAAATCAAGGTGCCTCCGCCGAAAGAAACTTGCGTGTGCCGCCCACTTCCAGTAGCTTGTGGGGTTGGTTTTGCTTGTTGGTTCGAAGCGATTTGGCTCTCGGAGAATATCCATGAACTGCTTCTTAAAATACATTTTCGCCGGGCTCTTCGCCGGCGTCCTGCTGCTGGCAAGCGACGTGGTTGCTCAGGACAAACCGCAGGGCGACGACTTCTACAAGGTCCCCGAAGACAATATCCCAGCGCTGCTTGCCTTCATCGAAAAGCTGGAAGGATTTGAACCCGCGGATGTGGCCGAGTTCTTTGCTTACAAGAACAAGGCCCCCAAAGCGCTGCAACAGGCCGCTCAGCGGATTGTGGATCTGGAGAAAGACAAGTCCTCGGCAGCGTATCGAAAGGCGATGGGGATCTTGTTGGTCGAGAAACTGCAGACGCTGGGCGAATTGCCCGCGGACCAGCAAGAGAAGATCATCGGATCGGTCATCGCGTATCTGAATTCGCAGCAGGAATTGTCCGGCAGCGATGTCCAACTGGCGATGTCCGCTGGTGAAGCGGCGGAGTATTCCGGCAATCGAGAACTCGGTCGAGACACCTATCGCCGGCTGGCCGAAATCGTCCGCGGTACGGGACAGGTTCACCTGGCCGATCTGGCTCAGATGATGGCGGGTGCCAGTAGACGGCTGGACCTGATCGGCAAGCCGTTCGAACTCACCGGGCAAACTCTCGATGGCAAACCGTTCGACCTGGCGCAGTGGAAAGGCAAGGTCGTGCTGGTCGACTTCTGGGCCACATGGTGCGCGCCGTGTATCGAAGAGTTCCCGAACATCCAGGAAAATTATGCCAAGTATCATGATCAGGGATTCGAAGTCGTCGGTATTAGTTTGGACGAAGAGCGGCAAGACGTGGTCAGCTTCCTGGAGCAAAAGAAACTTCCCTGGCAAATCCTGCACGACTCCGAAAATGAAGGCCAGCATCCGGCCACGATCCATTACGGCATCTTTGGACTGCCGGCGCTGTTCCTGATAGACAAGCAAGGCAAAGTTGTCTCGCTGAATCCGCGTGGCGAGGAGTTGGGACGGCTGTTGAGCAAGCTGCTTTAACGAGCCGCGGAGGTCGCCGCCAAGGTTTTCTTGGGGGGGAGGGCCGCGTGATTTGCAGCGAGGAGCTCGCCGCGAGGAACGGCGACTTGCATCCCGGACAAAAATCGGACCTCCCAAGCTGGACGCATCAGTCGCCGTGGATGTATAATCGCGGCACATTGTCTCCCATGACCCCGAGGAGAATCTGATGCGCAGTCCATTGTTTGTTGCCTTGTCCGTGTGCTTAGCGGTAACCGCGTTCGCCGAGCAGCCTCTGTTTACAGAAACGCTCGACGTCAATGTGCCGCACATTTCGACCGACCCTTCCGTCCGCTATGACTACGACATCGTCTACGTTCGTGCGCGACGAGCGGGCGATGTCGAACACAAACGGTTCTATACCGACTTCTCTCAGCCGGTGACAATGGAACCGGGTGCCGACCTCATGCTGCTGCATCCCGATGGTCGTGAAGAGCTATTGGTGGCCGGCGGCGACGGCGCGGTGACCGATCCATTCGTTTCCTACGATGGTCAGTGGGTCTACTACGTTCACATTCACAACCTGGCGAATCGAAGTCCGTGGAATCCACCGCGGGAAGGAGCCGACATTTACAAGATTCACCTGGCTTCGCGAAAGATCGTGCGGCTGACGAACCAGAAATTCGAACCCAACACAGGGGCGGCTTCCTGGTCGTCGGACTATCGTTCGAACGAAAAAGGCAAGACGTACTTTGACTACGGCGTGTTCAATATGGGGCCGTGCCCGCTGCCGGGCGGGAAGATTGTCTTTACCAGCAACCGCCATGGGTTCAAGCCGGCCAACGGCTATCCCGCGATCGCCTTGCAATTGTTTGTCATGGACGATCGCGACGAGAGCTTGCCTGACAACGAAGATCCTCGCAACCTGGAAAAGATTGGTCACCTGAATATTTCCGGCGCGCTGCATCCCGTGGTCTTGAAAGATGGCCGCATCATGTTCAGCACGTTGGAATCGCAGGGCATTCGTGGGGAAATCCTGTGGGGCATTTGGACCATCCATCCCGACGGCACGAACTGGGCGCCGCTGGTGAGCGCCTTTGATCCGGGAGGCGCGCCGAATGGGTTCCATTTTCAAACGCAACTTTCGGACGGTTCGATCGTCGTGGAGGAGTACTACAATCAGAACAACAGCGGCTTCGGTGCTTACATCAAGTTGCCGAGTTCGCCGCCGCAAGGTTACGCCGCGTTTGGTCCCGGCTACATGAACGATCCCCGCAATCCGCCCTGGCGTTACGGGCGATTCGACAACGGCAAGGGGCAATGGTATCGCCTGCCCTTCATGCCCACCGGATCCGTTTCCCTGACGCCCTTCACTCACGGCCGCGAAGGCCCCGCACCCTCCTCGGTGCTCGGTGACAAGGAGTCGCCGGCCGTGGGGAAGTTCACCCATCCCTCCGGCGCTCCCGACAACCATTTGCTAACCGTCTATTCACCGGGGCCGGTCAATCATCAGTATAAATACCTGCCACAATTGGACGGCGGCATCTACCTGGCCAAGAATGGCGAAATCATCAACGAGCCGGCGGAACTGCGGCTGATCAAAAACGATCCGAACTACAACGAATGTTGGCCCCGCGCCGTCGTTACTTACAAGGAGATTTACGGCGTCGACGAGC
Organism: uncultured Planctomycetaceae bacterium; assembly: GCA_937967665.1. GTDB lineage: Bacteria > Planctomycetota > Planctomycetia > Pirellulales > Pirellulaceae > CALBSZ01. The sequence continues at coordinate 4,597 of CALBSZ010000057.1, read as the reverse complement.
CGGCGCATTTGCCGGCGTTGCGGAACGATGGTTCCCTTTCGAAACATCTACCGGCGGGAACTCCCTTTGGCCTGGTAGGAACGTCCAGTTTCTACAAGCGTGAAAGTTATCCGAACGGCGTGGTTCCTCAAGGCGAGGTGACCGCCACCTACGCCGGCGGAAAGGATCCCTGGAAGGGACTCGACGCCTTCACCAGCCACGGCAACGGGATGCCCCTGAACTTGCACAACCAAGGGGGCGATGTTGGTTTATACGAAAATGAAGACATCCATGCGGTCCGGATTCTCGTTATGGAACCGACCACCGATCGCCAGCGCGGAGCGAACTCCGGACGCCGCTTCTTCAGTCATGCTCAAGAACGCCTCCGGATTCTGGGTGAGATCCCGCTGCGGAAATTCGGCCGCGCCGCGACCCGCGCGGCGAAAGGCGAATCGCCCGACCAGCCTCTCGACCCGGACGGGAATCCGGACACCAGTTTTCTGGCGAAGATACCGGCCGATACGGCGTTCACCTTCCAGACGCTCGACAAGGAAGGTCGCGTCCTGAATCTGGCTCAAACCTGGCATCAACTTCGGCCCGGCGAAATGCGTGTCGATTGCGGGGGCTGCCACGCTCATAGTCAGGCGCCGACCTTGTTCGAGGAAACTCTCGCCGCCCGCGATGACTATCCCGTCTGGGATCTCGTGAACACAACGCCGCTGGTCGCTTCGAAGGCCGCCGACGATTCCAAACGTCAGTGGGACGCGAAGAACGAAACGGGACTCGACTACCACGCCGGCGAGGTGGTTAATGTCGAATACTATCGCGATGTCCAGCCCATTTTGCAGCGCAGTTGCGTCGCCTGCCACTCGCCCGCCGACGACAAGCCTCCCGCCGGCAATCTGAACCTGGCGGCCGATGACGAACTGCTGGACATCCCACACACGGCCAAAGTTCCCGGCACCTACTACCGTTTGGCTGCCGATGAGAAGGCGCAGTTCGGCCATCAGCCGGTTGGCTATGATTCGTGGGGGTACCCGAATGCCTCGCGGTATGTCAGTAAATTCCAGTCGCGTCGCAGTCTGCTCATCTGGAAAGTCTACGGCGAACGACTCGATGGCTTTACTAACGACGATCACCCGTCCGAATCCAAACCGGGGTCGCGCCAGCTGGCGTGGCGTGGCGAGGCCGTCGACGCGGCTAAATACAGCGCCAAGTGGGATCTTGATTTTGTCGGCAGCGTGATGCCACCGGAGGCTGCCGTGAAAGCCGGCAAAGTGGAACCGCTGTCGGACCAAGATCGTCGTACGCTGGTGCGGTGGATCGATCTCGGCTGCCCGATCGATCTCGATTTTGATCCGACCGCCAGTACGCCCGGCTACGGCTGGATGCTGGACGACAATCGTCCGGTCCTGACGATCCAACAACCACCGACGAACAACTTCGATCGCATCGTCATCGGTATGCATGACTATCACAGCGGAGTCGACCGGGAAAGCTTTTCCGTCACGGCAAACGTCGAAATCGACGGGCAGCCGCCCGGGACAAACCTGGCCGCCAGATTCCGCGAGACCTCGCAAGGCGTGTGGGAGTATCGTTTCAGCCAGCCTCTCAGCGGCCTCGCTTCCGTCTCGTTGACGGCTTCCGTGCGGGACCGGCAGGGCAACCTGACTCGGCTGCAACGCCAGTGGTGAAGGGCCGGCGAGCCGCCGCGAAGGAATGGCTCAATGATCGATTCGGCATGCGGGAGGACGAAGCTCCTGCTGAGCCGGGGATGGGCGTTGCCACGGCAGATAGGCTGGAGCCTGGCCCTCGCAGGCACGTGCTCACAACCCGTAGTCATGTAGTTATGTTTAAGCCGAACCAAGTGATGGCAGCGGGAGCGGTCGGATTCTTTTCTTGGGCGAGTGCCGTTACTGGCCAGGCAGGGCGAACTCCCGGCGGCGACTTCGTTTCAAAAAGGCAATAACCGCACTCTGCGGTCGATCGGAATTCGAGAAACCGCATTTTTTAGGAAAAATCCCTACAATTGCCGGTCTGCGGGGGAAAATATTAACTTTCTGGGACAAGAGTGAATTGCCCTTTCGCAGCAGACGAATTCAAGTAAGATAGGAAACACCTGCCACTTACGATCTTTCGGAAATCCCAGTCGCCCTGCGGTTACCGGATTCTCTTCAGCGATCTGACGTTGCCAAGGATTGGTAACGCCCTAGCGGTAAATCGGATCGGCCAAACCAGATCAAGCATGACAGATGTCTTGCATTGCGGTTCTGGTTGGGTGACGGAGTCGAGAGCGCGCGTCGTAGAGATGTCGCGGTTATTCGTCCAAAGGCGTTGTGTTTCGCAGCGTTGGAGACGCGGGGTGTATGTGAATACTTCAACTTGACGAACGGAGTTTGACGTTGGTGAAGCCAGCGGCGACGGAAGGGACAGTTACTTAGAAGGTGCATGATGAGCATGGAAAAACTTCGCAACATCGGTATTTCGGCGCACATCGATTCGGGCAAGACGACGCTGAGCGAACGAATTCTGTTTTACAGTGGGCGGATTCACAAGCTTGAAGAAGTACGCGGAGACGGATCCGGCGCGACCATGGACCACATGGATTTGGAAAGGGAACGCGGTATTACCATTACCAGCGCCGCGACGACCGTACACTGGGACAAGCACACGATCAATTTGATCGATACACCCGGTCACGTCGATTTCACGGTCGAAGTGGAACGCAGCCTGCGTGTACTCGACGGCGCCGTGCTCGTCCTCTGCGCTGTAGGCGGTGTGCAATCGCAGTCGATGACGGTCGATCGGCAGATGAAACGCTATCATGTACCGCGACTGGCCTTCATTAACAAGATGGACCGGACGGGAGCGAATCCCGAGCGGGTTTGTCGCGAGATACGTGAGAAGCTTGGCGCGGATGCGATCTTGATGCAAATTCCCATTGGCAAGGAAGAGGGATTCAAGGGGGTCATCGACCTGATCACGCAGAAGGCCATTTATTTCGACGGCGAACGCGGTGAAAAAATTCGTTATGACGAGATTCCCGCCGACATGGTCGAGAACGCTCTCGCAGCGCGGGTCTCCATGTTGGAATCTCTGGCGATGTACAGTGACGAGATGATGGAATTGCTTCTCTCGGAAGAAGAAGTCCCCGAAAAACTGATCTATCAGGTCACGCGCGCGGCGGTCAACGGGCAGAACGCGACGCCGGTGTTCCTGGGATCGGCTTTCAAGAACAAAGGTGTGCAGCCATTGCTGGATGCGGTGGTGCGGTACCTGCCGTCACCGTTGGATCGCGACATCAAGGCCACCGGCTGCGACGATCCGGAAGAGCGGATTTTGCTGGAGCCCGATCCGGCCAAGCCATTCGTCGGCATGGCGTTCAAGATCGTCGATGATCCCTACGGACAGCTGACCTTCATGCGGATTTACCAAGGCCGCATCGAAAAGGGCCAGATGTACGTGAACCAGCGCAAGCGCAAGAGCGAACGATTCAGTCGGATTGTGCGCATGCATGCCGACAAGCGCGAAGAAGTCGATTCTGCGAGCGCCGGGGAAATTGTCGCCATCATGGGTGTCGACTGCGCGAGTGGCGACACGTACGCCGCGACGGATAAGTTCTGTACGCTCGAAAGCATGTTTGTTCCCGAACCGGTCATTAAGATCGCCGTTTCTCCGGAAAGCCGCAGCGACGGCGACAAGATGGGCAAAGCACTCGCCCGCTTTCGCAAGGAAGACCCGACGTTTCGCGTCTTCAATGATGAAGAGACCGGCGAAATCCTGGTCGCCGGGATGGGCGAATTGCATTTGGACATCTATATCCAGCGCATCGCTCGCGAATACGGTGTGAAACTGCAGGTCGGGGCGCCGAAGGTGAGTTACCGCGAGGCGGCTCAACAACGTGCTGACTTCGACTACAAGCACAAGAAGCAGACAGGCGGTTCGGGTCAATACGCGCACATGGTCGGCTACATGGAACCACTGCCGGAAGACGCCGAAGAAGAGTTTGTCTTTGAAGAGACAATCGTCGGCGGCCGCATTCCCAAACAGTACATTCCGTCGATCGAAAAAGGCTTCAGGAATTCCTTGGGCAAAGGACCCGTCGCCGAATACCCCGTAGTGGGATTGAAAGTAGTGGTCACGGACGGTTCCTACCATGAAGTTGACAGTTCCGACCGCGCGTTCCAGATTGCGGCGCAGGATTGTTTTCGAGCGACTTTTTCCAAGACGAAGCCCGCGTTGCTCGAGCCGGTAATGAAGTTCGAAGTGGAATGTCCGGAAGCGTTCCAGGGGACCGTGGTGGGCGACCTGATTTCGCGCCGAGGTCTGGTAAACGGCACGGACATTCGCGACGGCATTACACTCATTTGCGCCGATGTGCCGCTGGCCGAGACGTTTGGTTACGCCACGGACCTGCGCAGCATGACGCAAGGCCAGGGGACCTTTAGTATGGAATTGGCGGCCTATCGCAAGGTGCCGAATAACATCCAGGAAGATATCGTTGCCGATAAGAAGAAGGAACTCGTCGGCGCCAAGTAAGGTTTTCGCCGAGTCCCTGATCCGACAGCGCAGGGTCGCGAGAAAAGGGGACTGGCTCGGTGATACAAACGGGTACCAG
>CALBSZ010000056.1 GCA_937967665.1 uncultured Planctomycetaceae bacterium | reverse complement strand
GATCAGCCTCACACGGACCGCCACGGGACCTGGACGGCACGCAAATAGTCCTTTGTGACAGCGGACGTTCACGGGACGAGCCGAGGACGCGATGAATTCCCGATGTCCTGCCGGGTCGGCGGCAGTGCGTCGAGCAAGAAAGTCAGCCAGGCAGTGGTCGATTGGGAGATCAACACACCGCCTGGCATCGTGGCTAACTCGTTCTACACGTTTAACGAATAGGCCTCGTGTTCCAGCCTGATGCGCTTGGTGCGCGTTCTTTGGTGCGGGTTTCGTTGCATCAAGCTGGAACACGGGACCTACGCAAGTGTAGAACACACTTTACTTGGTTGCCGTAGAGTCCCTTTAATCAAACGGATTAAGCCGCGCCGCAATAATCGCTCGGCCCCCGTGTCTGCATTCAGCCTTCAGCAGCCAGCAGGATTGCTGACCGCCGAATGCTGAATGCTTGAAAGCGTCGTTGAGCTGGCTACGAACACGTCTGCTCGCGAATGCCAGCCACCGCCAGCAATTCCCACGCTGCATCGTCGAAGTTGCCACACGCCTGAGTTTCCCCAGACCGGCTCTTTCGGCGAAACAACCATGTAGGGCTCGCTTTAGCTATCGACGTCGTTCTCGTCACCTTGGCCGACCGGTGCGGTCGTACGGGCACAGTCGGTGTAGAGAGCTGCGTCCACGAAGCGCGAATCGCTCGAGCTGCTCGTGCTGGGTGTGTGGACTTCAATTTGGAGCGGGAAGGCAATCGTGTACGATTGATCCAGCGCCAACATGGCTTGGGCAACGTCGCCCAATTCGTCAATGATCGCATCGCGTGCGCCGGCCAGGCCGGATACGATGCCAATGGTAAGCAGGGTGACCAATAGCACCCATTCGAACGTGAGGACACCGTCGTCCTCGGACCAGATGCGAGTTGCAGTATTCTTCACTTCAGACTCCTTAAACGTGTCAGTACACAAAAAACGCGCGTTTGGCGGTAACCTGGCGGCCACGTCCGCCGATACTTGTTACCGACCCGGGCCGCACTATCCGCACTATCCGTACCAAACGTTTAACACGACGTTTCGAAACGTGAACCCGAGTGGTTAAAAACTGTTGACTCGCAACATGTTAAGGAAAATAACGTGAATCGAACCCCCGCCGCGCAACAGGCCGGTGCCTATTCAGCGAGCGAAACACGACCGTAAGAATTCTTGGCGAAATGTTAAGGATCGTGAACATTCCGGTTCAGCCGTCGAACAGTTCGATCGCAACCCTGAACATCGGCCATTCAATACCCTGAACGCGGCAGTGTCGAAATCCTGAACATCCGTGGCACGGACGTGAACAGGGCCCGCTTCGACCTTTGAACATCGGCACGTTCGACATTCTTGACATGGCTGTCAAGGCGTTCAAGTTCTTGGACACGGCAGCGGGCACGACACCGGCACGGCGATACGGAAGTGCCTTTCGCACTACTCTTTCTTCCGCTCGTCTTTCTTCCGCTCGTCTTTCGCCATTTCGTCTTTTTCGATTTCGCGGGCTTTGGACAACGACGTGGCCACCAGACCGGCCGGAAACGACACGACTCCCAAGCCAATCAGCAGCACGAAGAAGGTGAAGATGCGGCCCCCCACCGTTACCGGATAGGTGTCTCCGTAACCGACGGTCGTGAGCGTCGTCACGGCCCACCAGAGACTATGAAATACAGACGAAAAGACTTCCGGTTGCGCCTGGTTTTCGAAGTAATAGATCCCGACAGCGGCAAAGTACAGCAGCAGCGTCGTCACGAACATGAACAACACGGCCTCTTCCCGAGCAATCAGCAGGGCGCGGTGAAAGCGCTGCACGGCCTGACTGTAGCGCGCCAGCTTGAAAACGCGGAACAAGCGGAACAGACGAAACGCCCGGATTGATCGCAGATCAACGCCGAACGACAGGTAGAACGGCAGGATCGCCAACGCGTCGATGATCCCGAAGAAGCTGACGACGAAACCCAACTTGCGATCCGCAACCAGCAACCGCAGCAGATACTCGACCGTGAAGACGATTACCGAAACGACTTCAAAGATCTCGAGAACTCGCAGCCAGCGTGGCGAGAGATTCGGCAGCGTCTCAATTGAGAACGTTACCAGCGATAGCAGAATCAGTGATTGAATGACGACATCAAAGATGCGACCGGCCCGATTGTCAGATCGCTCAACAATTTCCTTAAGACTGGCCACCGCGGGGACCCGTTCCTTTCCACGAGAATATCGCCACGGAAGTACAACCGAGCGTTCGCGGCGCTCATTATAACCTGTGACCGGCCCGTCCGGGCACTACCAGTCAGTATGCAAAATCATGCGAACCGGGATTGCTGTGCGTTGTATGAAGGTTTTCTTTTGGATTAGAATTGGCTGTGGTACCTGATGAAGGACGCAAACAGAACCATTCTTGAGGCACAAAAGCAGAAGGGTCGAACCATGAGCTTCGGTGATCAAACCCCGGAATATCCCCATCCGTATTCGACTTCCTCACAGGTTGGCCTGCACGGCACCCGGCACCGCTGCCTGCGTGTCTGCGTGACAGTCATCGCGTCACTGCTTTTGACTGGCCTGGCACATGCGGAAGACTGGGCACAGTGGCGTGGTCCGAACTTCAATGGTTCCACTTCGGAAACGAACCTGCCGTCAAAATGGAGCCGCACGGAGAACGTCGCCTGGTCCGCGGATCTTCCAGGGGCCAGTGCAGGGACGCCGATCGTTTCGGCGAATCATGTGTTCGTCTCCAGCACCGACCAGGCAGCGCAAACCCTGCTGGCGATGGCGTTCGATCGCAAGACCGGAAAGCAACTCTGGTCGCACACCATCGGCCAAGGGATTTCACAGGACTCGCGCAGCAACTTTGCCTCCCCGTCACCGGCCGCGGATGGACAGATCGTGGTCTTCTTTTACGGAAACGGAGAATTGGCCGCCTTCGACTACTCCGGCAAGAAACTGTGGCAACGCAACATTCAAAAGGACTACGGCGATTTCTGCTTCCAGTGGACGTTTAGCTCCAGTCCGTTGCTGTTCGACGGCAAGCTGTATCTGCAAGTGCTGCAGAGAGATGTCCCGGTTCACAATCGCGGTATCACCGGCAAGAAGAACGAATCCTACCTGCTGGCGATGAATCCAAGCAGCGGCAAGACTTTGTGGCGACACGTGCGGCCGGCGGAAGCCGTGGCGGAATCGCTGGAAGCGTTCAGTACGCCGATCCCCTACACGCACGATGGCCGCACAGAACTGCTCGTAGTGGGCGGGGACGACATCACGGGACACAACCCGGATACGGGCAAGGAACTCTGGCGGTGGGGCACCTGGAACCCAACTCGCATTGGCCATTGGCGGCTGGTACCTTCGCCCGTGGCTGGTGACGGCGTCGTCCTGGCCTGCGCGCCGAAACGCGACCCGATTTATGCCGTGCAGGTCGGCGGCAGCGGCGTGCTCGGCGACGAAGCGCTGGCCTGGACCAGCGAAGACCAGGTGGAACTTTCGTCGGATGTGCCGATGCCTGCCTTCTATGACGGGGATTTCTTCGTGCTCAGCGACGTTCGCAAAACGCTTTCGCGAGTTGAACCTCGTACGGGCAAGGTGAAGTGGACCATGAAAACTCCCGGTTCGGCAAAGTTCGAAGCCTCGCCGCTCGCCGCCGACGGCAAGGTTTACATCATCAATTTCATTGGCGACGTCGTCGTCGTGGATGCGAACAACGGCGAGATCATCAGTAACATCTCGATGGACGAGCCGGCGGACGACGCGGTCCGGTCGAGTGTGATCGCGGCGGGAGGCCAGTTGTTCATTCGCACGAATCGCAAGCTGTATTGCATCGGCAGCTGACGGAGCTTCCGAGCACACCGCCGGCCGACGCTCCCCTGCCCCGCCACCGTACGCCGTGACCAGGTTGAATGGAACCGACGCAACCAGACTACAACCCGTATGCCGCGCCGGAGTCACTCGAACCGGCCATGAAACAAGTCCCGGTTTTGGGATTGCGGGAAACCTCGGTTCCCTGCCCCGGTTGCGGCAGTGCCAACATTGCCACCGTGCCGTACAACCCGCTGGTCGGCCGAGCCGGACCGCGGGCCATCGATCACGTCCGCTGTAATGATTGCGGCGTGCAATTCAACGGGGAATCCGGCAAACGCATCCGTGGCAGCGTGCTGCGTCATCTGCTTCCCATCATTCTGTTGGCGATGGGCATCGCGTTCGTCGTCGTCCTCTCACTTTTCGGCTGAGCAGTGTCTAGTTTGACAGCGCCAGGCCTGCGTAAATCCGCGAGAATACAAGCACGCAGCGCGAGCAAGTGTGTTCCGACGCAAGTGACCCACTCGCTTGCGCTGCGTGCTCGTATGACAGTCAAACCTGTCCGGGTGACCCTGGGCGGTTGCCCGCCCAGGGTTCCCACAGAGCC
>CALBSZ010000055.1 GCA_937967665.1 uncultured Planctomycetaceae bacterium | reverse complement strand
GGGTCGCTTCGCTCCACCACAGCCACCCTTCCCCGGTTTTAAAACAGAACCTAGTGCCACGGTCACCACAAGTCCGAACACTTTCAAGTTGCCTTCCTCCCCATTACATCTGTCTGATGTGAAAACATTCGTTTTTCGCATGCGTTTCCAGTAAAGTGCTCCGGCACACGAGTTCGCACACGTCGCACAGTATTGCGCATGAAAGCTACTTTTGATTTTCATACGGTTGCAACATCAACTTTCCCGGGCCGCCTCGAGTAACCGATACCTGATCGATGACAAGGCCGCGATCTGGAGCTGGAGCTGTCCAGGAAATCCCAAATACCAGTTCGCCTGATTTCGGCGGCTCGTCGCTAAACTGCTTGTTGATCTTTCGCCGGAAAAGGTCCAGTGGAATCGTTGCCTCCCACCACGTCCCGGGCTCGATGTGAAAGGGAAGCTCGTTGAAACGATGCAGAATCGTCGTCGGATCGCTGGCGTCGTCGGTGCGAGTCACAAAGAAAATGTTGATCCAACTCGGATTGTCCATACGCATGACCATGCGAAGGTGCGAATCGGGATGGATCACGAATAGCCCGTTCATCCAATCCGACGGCGAGCTGATGGCGAATACGCTTCCGTCGGTCACTCGTGCCATCTTGATAGCACCCTTGGAACCACGCGGCAAGCCTCCGGAGATGAACCGGCCCTCGCGCCAGCCATTGGTCAGGCCGCTCTCCAGATCGGCGGACCACGTGTCTGGCGGCGGAGCGGCATCGAGCACGCTAAGGTCCATCGCAGCACTCGCCACCACCCGCTTACCTTTCGTGACTACAACCGATTTTCCATCAGAGGGCCTGGTAAGCTTGACTCGCCCATGGTTGACCTTGAGATTGGTATATTTGTCGGCAGCGGACAAGTCGAATTCCGTTCCCAACACCTCGACATCGGCGTTCGGCGTCTCGATGACCAACGGCATGAGGGCCGGCTGCGTGACGACGGACGCGGAGATCGTGCCTTGCTTCACGATCAGTTGGTTCGCCTTCCTGAAGGTCACTGTCGAGTTGCCTGCGATCAACAGCTTAGTACTATCCGCGTAGTGCACGACCGCGAGACTCTCTGCTCCGATCGTGTTGAGGCTTTGCCCCGGGGTGATGGCCTCATCCGCGTTACTTGTTCGCACTCGGCCGTCCACGCTTTCGATCCGAACGTTACCGTGAACATGCTTGAGCGCGATCTCCATCTGTGAATTGCGAGATCCATCTGGTGGAAATAGCACAATGGCGAGGACGACGGCGGCGGCCGCAGAAGCAAGCAGGCTTGCCGCCAGAACCAGTCGCACCGCTTTGCGAACACCGATGCGCCGCTTGCCAGTCGGCATTTCAAGTAGCGGCAAGACGCCGCGCGATACACTCGACTCAACTCCCGCGATGTGCCGCAGCCCGAGATGCAAATCGACGTACACACAATACAGGCGCTGAGCGTCTGCATCATCCTTCAGCAGCTCCTGCAGGCGGTCGAATTGCCCCTCCGCCAATTTGCCGTCGCACAAGATATCCAGCAGCGACAGCAACTCATCGTTATGAACACCTTGATAACTCATGTTGGGCTAACTCGACGTGGCCAGTTTGTTCTGCACGCACTCCAAAAGTCGCCGGCGCAGGCGGCCGAGCCGGTTATACAACGTCTGCACCGCGCCGCCCGTAGCAAGAGCTAGCTCCTTGATCGTCCTGTCACTGCCATACACCGTGTCGATCAACTCGCGCTCTTCTCCGGTCAGACGTTTCAGGCAGTGTCGCAGCGCCGTGAGGCGATCGTCATATTCGGACAGCGACCGAGCCCGATGTGTCGCCAATTGCTGCATCAGTTCCTCGTCAAAATACAAGCGATCACGCGCCGAAGTTCGGAGGTAATTACGAACTTCCAACTTCGCTATGCCGCAGGCCCAGGCCAGAAAACTCTGCTCCCGCTGAAACTCACCGAACTTGCGCCACAGGATGAGACTGCATTTCTGAAAAATGTCTTCGGCGTCCGCATGGCGAGGAACCAGCGAGAAGATGAACGCTAGAATCCGTTCTCGATCTTGAGCGAATACGTGAAGGAACGCTTCGTAGGTTTCGTGCGATTCGGGCTTGTCGAGCTGTTGATCCATGCGGTGCGGCCTTTCGGTCTCACGTCCGAGTTCGACAACGCCAGGTTCCGTCGTCACATAAGCTCGAAGCGCCCACGAGTGGGTCATTTACGTTCTCATTCGCTTACGTGCGCTGCGTGCTCGTATTCTTGCGGATTGCCGCAAAAGTTGGCGCTGTCAAACTAACTACGGTACCGTACTATACTATCGTACTGTGCCGAGCTGATTTACCTCGACAAATTGGCCGATATTGAAAAACGGTGACAGGATGACCCTTGCCAGAGGTGCCCGTCGAGTGTTCATTATCAACAGGTGGCACCCACCGAAATGAACATCAACGACTCGCCTGGCTGACCAGATGGATACGTCATGCAGAGCATGACCTACCGGGGTGTCATCGGGGGACGATGCTGATGCGCGTTTGCGCGATGCTAACCGCCCGCAACCGCGGCGATTACCAGGAGCGGCTCCGCTCCCGACGCGACCGGCTCGGGCAGCGGAGTATCGGGTGCCGCCAGCGTAAAGTCCTGTTCACAGGCATAGTACCGCAAGAACGCTCGCCGCTCATGCGTGACGTGGTCGCGAACCGTGCCGCGGAGCATCGGGTAACGTGACTCCAGCGCGTCGAGCACCGCGCCGATGGTAATGGGCGGCTGGACGTCAAGTTGCACCTCATCCGTGATGCCGGCCAGCACTCGCAGGTGGTGGGGGATTTCAATTCGGATCATGGAACGGATTCAGCAGATGGCGGCTTCCAGGGCGGCTTGTAAGAGAGCATCAACGCGGCAACGCCACGGCGGGCTGCAAGGCGCCTCTCTCAAATTGTCTGCACCTCCACCGAAAGGACGTATGGCAGATCGCGCACGATAGTCTCCCAGCTGTCGCCGCCGTCGGGAGAGCAGTAAACCTGCCCCCCCGTGGTGCCGAAATAGACGCCGCATGGATCGAGCTTGTCGACCGCCATCGCATCGCGGAGGACGTTCACGTAGCAGTTTTCTTGCGGCAAGCCCTTTTCGAGCGGCTCCCATTCGTTCCCGCCAGCGCGGCTGCGCCAGACGCGCAGCTTCCCTTCTGGCGGAACACGCAACATCGGGTCCATCGGCACGGCATAGATCGTTTCGGCTTCATGGGCGTGCACGTCGATCGGGAAGCCGAAATCGGTCGGCAGGTTTCCGTTCACCTCGACCCACTGGTCCCCCGCATCGTCGCTGCGGTAGATGCCACCTCCTTGATGTAACTGCATGAATACAACGTTGGGTTGTGCAGGGTGCATCGCCAGGCGATGGACACAAAAGCCCACCTCCGGCGTCGGCTCGGGGAGATATGGCGACTTGAGCCCGCGGTTGATCGCCTTCCAGGTCTCCCCTCCGTCATCGGTGCGGAATGCGCCGGCCGCCGAGATGGCCGTGAACATCCGTTTTTCGTTTCCCGGATCGAACAGGATCGTGTGCAAGCACATGCCGCCCGCGCCGGGCGACCAGTTTGGCCCCGTGCCGTGGCCCCGCAACCCGGCCAGCTCGTGCCAACTCTTACCACCATCTGTCGTGCGGAACAGGGCCGCGTCTTCCACGCCGGCGTACACCGTGTCCGGGTCTGCATTCGATGGCTCCAGATGCCAGACCCGCTTGAACACCCAATCCTTCTGCGTGCCGTCGTAGAACTGATGGGTCGTCAGTGGCTTACCGGTTTGTTCCGACGTGTCGTATACGAACTTGTTGCTTTCTCCCTTCGGGAAACCTTCGGGCGTGGTGAGTTCCTCCGGCGAACTGCCCGGTGGATACCAGGTCGCCCCGGCGTCGTCGGACCGCTGGATGACCTGCCCGAACCAACCGCTGGTCTGCGAAACGTAGAGCCGGTTGGGATCGACCGGCGAACCCTTGAAGTGGTAGACCTCCCAACCCGCGAACAGCGGCCCGCTGACGTCCCATTTCCGGCGAGCGCCATCGGCTGTGAGAATGAACGCGCCCTTCTTCGTGCCCACGAGGACTCTGACTTCGCTCATATTGGATTTCCTGTTGCCAATCGCCGCCAAACAGCCCTTACGGAGTTGCTCGCGCGTCGCTTGTCTGTAGTTTCGATTCGGACTGTGATTTTCGACGACGCACATTCCACTGTCAATTCCGGTTCGCGGCATCTCAACCGCGAAGTTGGCACGACACAATCGCGTGTGAATCGGGGACGTGAGGTCCGATCGCGTCAAACTTTTCAGAGCGGTGTGCTTTCCAGTTCCGTCATTCGGTCAGCCGTCTGCAGAATCAAGGATTGCAGGATCGAATCTTTCCGGGCGTACCTTGACGGAAAGCAACGTGCTGGAACATTCACCATGCAACCTTTGCTTTCGCAGGGTTTTTTCGCAGGGACGTTCGGCCTTCTTGAAATCTCCGGATTATTGATCTAAAGTCGCTTCTTATCGCTTCAGATAAGTCCAAGCGCCTCCTTATGACTAGTACATCTGTCAGTTTGCTCGATCGCCTGCGGCATGAGCCGGACGAGCAGGCTTGGGAGAGTCTCGTTGAGTTGTACTCGCCGTTAATTCGCGCGTATCTGGCTCGTTACATCAAGATGCCAGACGATGCCGATGATCTGGTGCAGGATGTGTTGATCGTCGTTTCGCGAAAGCTGCGCGACTTCGAACACAATCAACGGACCGGGGCGTTTCGGAACTGGTTGCGGATGATTACGGTCAACACGGTGCGTGAATTCTGGCGTGCGCGGCGTGTCCAGCCGGTCGGCACGGGTGACAACGATTTTCAGAATTTGCTTGCCCAACTCGAAGATCCGCATAGCGACGCAAGTCGACGATGGAATCAGGAACACGACGAATACGTCACGGCACGCCTGCTGAAGGTGATTCGGCGCGACTTCGAGGAACAGACGTGGCAAGCGTTCGAACGGCTTACCCTCAATGAAGTTCCCGCCGCGCAGGTCGCCAGCGAATTGGGCATGACGCCAAATGCTGTCTACATCGCCAAATCCAGAGTTCTTGCTCGCTTGCGTCGCGAGGCCAAAGGACTGATCGACTGATTTGGCTTTTTTTCTAAAATAGGTGACAGTTCGCCGGTGAAGTTGTCATTTCTTGTATATGGTTTTCGCCAAAGGTCCGTGAAGTGAGCAGTGGCAAACAGCATCCGACCCAGGAGAAACTCGCTGCCTTCAGCCTCGGAAAGCTGGAAGCGGACGAGTCGTCACGGATTGAAGCGCACGTTGCGGCGTGTGACACGTGCTGTGAGCGGTTGTCCGAAGTCGGCCACGATACGATTGTCGAACTCGCGAGGGCCGCGGCGAAGAAGCACTCAACCAGCAGGCAGTCAGAACTCGCTCACGTGGCGGAAATTCTCCGCAATCATCCGCGTTACCGATTAGAGAAGGCGGTCGGTGCCGGCGGCATGGGAATTGTACTATGCGCGCAGCATCGGTTGATGGAACGGACGGTAGCGCTCAAGGTAATGAATCAAAAGCTGATGAAGAATTCGACGGCCGTCACGCGTTTCCGCCAGGAGGTCAAAGCGGCCGCCAGGCTGCATCATCCAAATATCGTTACGGCCTACGACGCGGAACAAATTGACGACCTGCACGTGCTGGTCATGGAGTACGTCGAGGGTAAGTCGCTGTCGCAGATCGTCAAGTCCGGCGGGCCGTTGCCGGTCGGCTTGGCGTGCGAGTACATCCGACAGGCGGCCATCGGCCTGCAGCACGCCTTCGAGCAGGGAATGATTCACCGCGACGTCAAACCGCACAACATGATGGTTACAGCCGATGGAACCCTGAAGCTGCTCGACTTCGGCCTGTCGCGATTCGCTCGGTCACAGGAAGATAGCGGTCGAGCTGAAACGGATTTGACCACGGCCGACACGGTGCTGGGAACTCCGGACTACATGGCACCGGAACAGGCATCGGATTCCCGTTCCGTCGACATTCGGGCTGACATCTACGGACTTGGCTGCACATTGTATTTCCTGTTGGCCGGACGGCCACCCTTTCCGGATGGTTCGGCGTTGGAAAAGATCGCCAGCCACCTGCACGAAGAGCCGCCACGGATTTCCGAATTGTGCTCGACCGTACCTACAGCACTGGCAGACGTCATTGATCGGATGCTGGCCAAGTCGCCGGAACAACGGTATCAAACGCCGGCCCAAGTCGCGGAAGCGATTGAACGGTTCGCAAACGTCGATGGCGATGACACGGGCTTCTCGATCGACTCAGGAATACGGGCGAGTGCAACGGCCGCGACGATCAACATGGATGTCCCGCGTACTGCGTCATCACCGCCGAAACAGCCAACGAGACGGTTCATTCCCTGGGTCGCCGCCTCAATGGTCGTCATGGTGCTCGCGTGCATCGCGATGTACCTATCGTCCGGCGGCGGCGAGCCGGAAGAACCAGCACGGCCTGACCAGCCGGCGGCGGCGGTCCTTGACGATCACAAGGGGCCGCCACGCATTCTGGTTGTGGCACCGGTCGGGTTTTACGCTCCGGACATGCGGGAATTGAATGCCTCCTTCCGTCAATGGCCCGTCGAAATGAAGATCGCGGCGGCACAGGAGGAAGACGTGCCGTCCGACAATTTCAATACGACGCGACCGTTAGCGGTCGATGTATTGTTGAGCGAAGCGACGGCCGACGACTACGAGGCCGTTATCTTTATCGGTTCCGGCGAGTCGCAGCAAATGGAGTTCGTAGCCGATCCGCAGTGGCGGGACCACGCCAAACGGTTTGTCGACGAAATGACTAGGCAAGACAAACTCGTTTGCGGGCTGTGCAACGGCAACGCTGTTCTGTACGCGATCGGTGCATTGGCGGGCCACCGTGCGGCGGACGCACCGTTCGTTGCCCACGGATTAAAGCCAGAGTCAGGTGCCACACTCATTCAGCAACCGGTCGTCGTAGACGGCAACTTCATCACCGCCCAGAAGCCGGAATTCGCGGGCGAAATGGTCGCGGCGTTGAAGGCTGAACTGGAGAATCGCTGAAATGAGTCATCCAACGATCGACCAACTCGCGGCGTTCAGTCTCGGAGCGTTAGATGACGAAAACCTGTCGCGGATCGAGCAGCATGTAGCCGAATGCGACGCGTGCTGTGAGCGGCTATCGAATGTTGGCAGTGATACGCTCGTCGAACTGGCTCGGGCAGCGACGAAGTACGAACAACGCACAGCGGACGCTGAGGTCACGAGGATTGTTGGCCTGTTAGCGGATCATCCGCGTTATCGCATTGGTGGAGTGCTTGGAGCGGGCGGAATGGGAACGGTATTCCGCGCGGAGCACTTGCTGATGGGCCGTACCGTGGCGCTGAAGGTCATCAACCCGCGATGGCTGGACTATTCGAACGCTGCCACGCGGTTCCGGCAAGAGTTCAAAGCCGCCGCTTGTTTGCATCACCCGAATATCGTCCATGCTTACGACGCCGAACAGATCGGCGATCAACACGTGCTGGTAATGGAGTATGTTGAGGGGCGATCGTTGGTGGAACTCGTTGCGTCGGATGGTCCGTTGGGCATCGATGCGGCTTGCGAATACATTCAACAGGCGGCAGCGGGGCTCCAGCATGCTCATGAACAAGGCATGGTCCACCGCGATATCAAACCACACAACATGATACTCACGCCTGACAGAACGGTGAAGTTGCTCGACTTCGGTTTGTCGCGACTCGCGCGCCCACACTCCGACGACGACCATCACGGCACAACCGAATTGACCGGCGCAGGTGCATGGCTGGGGACACCGGATTACATTGCGCCGGAACAGGCGTCCGATCCACGCAAGGCGGACATCCGGTCGGATACCTACAGTCTCGGCTGTACCTTCTATTTCCTTTTGCGCGGCCGTCCGCCGTTCGATTCGGGCACGGCAATCGAAAAGCTTGCCGCCCACCTCGAACGCCAACCGCCGCCAGTTCGCCTCGATGTGCCGCCGGCGCTGGCCGATGTCTTGAACCGCATGTTGGCGAAGGATCCGGATGACCGTTTCCAAACGCCGGAGGAGGTGACCGTGGCGATCGATCGTGCCAGGCAAGCCCACGGCGTTGGCGCCGGATATGACGGTCGTCGTCGCTTGCCCTTCGGGTTACTGTGTGGTGGCCTGCTGCTGGCGCTCGCGACGGTGTTTTACTTCAACACGGACCACGGCCAACTCGTCGTCAACGTCAAACAATCCGGTGTCGAAGCCACGCTCGACGGCAAACCGCTCGAACCTGCCGAGCCGCCCAAACCGGTTGCCGTTGATAAGCCGGAGGTCATCTTTCAGCACGCAGATCAATGTTCGCACCTGCATTTTATTGATGACCAACTATTGCTGTTCGGCAAGTGGGATTTGTCGTATTGGGACATCAATGGCCCGGCCAGGATTAAGACGATACCGTTTCCGAGTCGCCCGGGACGCCGTGGCGGTGTTTCGGTTTCGACGCTGTCGCACGATAAGAAGCGATTGGCCAGTGCAACCTGGACAGCGCCGGACGAACCGTTTCCGATCGACATCCAGGACACGGAGACCGGCGAGGTGTTGTTGTCGTTTGGTATGGAAGGCGAGCAGCGGCATACACGGTATATCAACGGTTTGAGTTTCTCGCCGGATCGCAAGTGGCTTGCCTCGTGCAGTCGCGATGGAACGGCTCGACTTTGGAATGCAGAAACCGGTGAACACATGCAACTCCTCCCCAGCCCTTATGGTCCTGATATTCATCAATTCGACCGCATTGAATTTGCTCACGACGGGCGGCGGTTGGTCGGCGTTCATAAGCGGTACGTTGTTGTTTGGGATATGAGTTCGCTCCCGCCGCAACACCGCGATTTGCTTGTACCGATGAACATGGTGTACTCGATCGCCGTTTTGCCGCAAGGAGACAAAGCGTTGTTGGGCGGCGTTGTCGGCGGCGGCAGCAAGGGACAATTGTATTTAGTTGATCTAACGACCGGCGACGCGACAGCGTTGCCCGGTGACTTTGTTTCCGTTGGCGATGTGGATGTGTCCGACGACGGTCAGTTCGCGCTCAGTGGACACGCGGACGGCAGCATTCGTTACTGGGATTTAGATCGGCTGAAACTGTTGGGGGAGTACGCTGGGTTTTTGGCTGACTGCCACACCGTGAGATTTTCGGCCGTTGGCACGCTGGCCGCTTGCGCTGGGCACGCGCGCGTTGTTGTGCTGCGAATTAAGGAAGAAAAGGGAAGAACACAGTCCCACGAATTAAAGGAGACCACGAATACGGATGCGAATGTCGGTAGGTTCACTGGTAGTAGGTGCGGGAACATTCGTGGTCTCCCTTAATTCGTGGGAACCTTCTCCAATGTCAGAATGTCGGTAGGTTCACTGGTAGTAGGTGCCGGAGTTTTGGTGTTCTACGATGAGCGGGAACATTCGTGGTCTCCTTTTATTCGTGGGAACCTTCTCCAATGTCAGAAATCCTCCACAAAGACCTCTCCTACAAACTCAACGGCTGCATCTTCGACGTTCACAACGAAGTCGGTCCTGGCGTCCGCGAAGAGTGTTACCAAAAGAGCATGGATCTTCGTTTACACCACGCAGCAATTCCGTACATCGCAAAGCCCGCAACCCGGCGTGATTTGGTTTACCGAGGAGTCGTTGTTGACACATTCGAGCCGGACCTTGTTGCCAATGAACAGATCATCGTCGAACTGAAACATCAGGCGGAGGGATTGGCGCGAGAGAACTTCGCACAGATTCTGGCCTACCAAAAGTTCTGGCAGATCGAGCTTGGCTGCCTGGTGAACTTTGCGATGGAAAAAGCCATTATCCAGCGAGTCGTTTATGAACCGCGGCATCCGCCGGTCGAAGAAGACTACGATTACATCCGCGACAGGATTCAGCCAAACCATAAACCGTTGCTGCGGACGATCCGCGACTCGTTGGTGCATCTCAACGATGAAATCGGATTGGGTTACACAACGAAGACCTACCGCAACATGATGATCGTTGAATTGCAGCACCGTGGGCTTGCGTGCGATGCCAAGGTCGAAGTCGAAGCCCTCTACGACGAAGTCTCGGCCCGCGCCGTGCGGACGATGCAAACTCATTTGCGAATGACGGGGAGCGATGTTGGATTGGTTGCCGGGTTCGGTAAGTCCAGGTTCATGATCCGTGGAGTGAGGAGTTGACGGAAAGGGTTCGTGGGAACTTTTTCTGACTTTTCTGAAAGATCGTGTGAAAACACGACGTTCTCTCTGTAGCACACAATCAGCCCTGAGGACGAAATGCCCCGAAAACGCCGCAAACTCCGCTTTGAATCGCTCGAAAACCGCCAGCTTCTCGCGTCCGCCGACGTGGTGGTCGGCACGACCGTCGTCGCCGAAGCCCCGCCGAATATCGGTGCGGCGTGGCAGGGGAATCACGTCAATACCATCGGTACGAATCCGGGATTCGAGGGCGTGAACGTCCGCTGGAATGGTACGGCCACCGGAGGCGGTGACGATTATATCCTCAATGAAGACGGCGGCGCGACTTGGTTCTACGACGTCTACGGCGATGGCTTCTTCAACGGTGCCACCGTCCGCGTCTATCGCGTCGAAGAGACCGGCGTCGTCAAAGTCCGCGAAGACACGGTCGCCTACTACCACGCCACCGATCCGGACGAAGGCGGCGACTGCTGCCGCATCGATCTGGCCAGCAGCGGGCCGCCCGTGCAGGCTGGCGATATCTATTACCTCGACCACTCGCCGGCCAACATCGGTCCGGCCGTCGTCCCCGATCGCATCCCCGACTCGGCGAATATCGGTGGTATCTCCGTGGGCACAACCTTCTCCCCGTCGGAGTTCATCACCGCGGTACGCGACGACACCACGTTCGCTCCGGTCGATGGCGGCAAGGTCAGTTTGCGGATCGACGCCACGGCCGACGAACCGGTGTACTTCCGCGGCTACGGCAATTTCGACACTCGCCCCGGCACGCCGTGGTACACCATCCAGCCGAACGAAACCTATCACGTCAGCGTCTGGCTCAAGCAGGAAGGCGTCGCCACCGGCGAGGTCCGCTTCCAGATTCCTCAGCAATGGGGCGACGTCAACGTGCCGCTCGATGTCACGAGTCAGTGGCAGCAGTTCACGTTCGATTACACGCTGGACAACTTCGATCCAACCGTCGATCTCCGTCCGCAAACCGCCCTGCTGCGTTACGACGGACCCGGCACGCTGTGGGTCGACAACTACGTGATCTCCAACGCGGCCAGTCCACCGCTGTCCGTGTACCCCGAAGTGCGGCAGGCGTTGATCGATGCGAAGCTCGGTCAGGTCCGCCTTCATTCGGCCAGCGGACACTTCGGCGACACGACGCTGGAGAGTTGGACCAATCCACCGGTGCTGAACGAAGACTACTATCGCATTGCCCAGACGCAGGTGCCGACCGAGATCCTGGACCTGCCGGTCACGTTGCCGATCCTGCGTGATGCGGGCTCCGATCCGTGGTTAATCATCAGCACGCTGTTTTCGGACGACGAATGGGACGGCCTCGTCGAATACCTCGCCGCTCCCTACGATCCGGCCGACCCGACGCACGCCGACCGCGTGTGGGCCAGGAAGCGATACGAACAAGGCCAGCAGACGCCGTGGATCGACGAGTTCGGCCACATCTTCCTCGAACTCGGCATCGAAACCTGGAGCCCGGGCTCCTTCCCGCGAACGTACCCCGACGGCGAGACGTACGGCAAGTTCGCCGATTACTTCTACAACATCGTGGCATCCAGTCCCTACTACGACGCCGACAAGTTCGAGTTCATGCTCGGCGGCTGGGCGATTCAGCCCGGCGAGACAGGCTACGGTGCCCAGGCCGCGGCCAACTGTTCGCTGTGCGAATACAACATGACCACCAACTACATCGGCGGTTGGGAAGCGGGCGTGGCACTCGGCGGCGACAACGTGAACGATGTCGGGTTCCAGGAAACGTTGGTCTATTCGCCGCGAAACATCTTCGGCCAGATCGACGCTCACGCCGTCACGCGCGACGCGCTGGCCCAGCAAGGTGTGCATTACGAACTCGGCGCGTACGAAGGCGGTCCGGGTTACAGTTTGCCCGGTCAGGGGAACGGATCCGTTGAAGCGGCATACGGTCATTCGTTGGCCGCGGGCGTCGCGTCGCTCGACGCCGAGCTGTACTTTCAGTATCAGGACGCCGGCGTGCAAGCCTATTACAAGTTTGCGGACACCAACTCCTGGTCGACGCACACGTATTATGCCGACGGCTTCCGCCCCCATCCCAGTTTCCTCGCGATCCAGATGCGGAACAACTACGCGTCGGGCGACATGCTGATGGCCGCCACGATCGACGGGCCGGCGATCGACGTCGAGCAGACCGGCAATCAACCCGAATCGCAGGACATCCCGCTGATCCAGCCGTACGTTTACCGCGACGGCGACACGTATTCGGTCTTCGTGCTCTCGCGCGACTTGGACGAGACGCACGACGTGACGCTGCACTTGCCGTTCGATTCGGCGGCCAGCACGTCGTTGTACCGTATTACCGGCGACCCACGCGACTCGAACCTCGACACGATGAACATCGACATCGAACAAGTGGCCGGCGTGCCGAACGCCACGTCCGACGAGTACACGTTTCCAATGCCACCCGGCTCGGTTTACGTCTATGTCTTCGAGGGCACGACGACCAACGCGCCGACTGACCCGGCCGTGATCATTAACCAAATCCCCGGCCAGGAAGACGCGACCGACTACCCGGTCGTTCAATACAACGTGTTGTTCAGTGAACCGGTCACCAGCTTCGACGCCGGCGACGTGCAGATCGACAGCGTGGTCCCGCCGCAAGACGTTCGGGTCGAGGCAGTCCCCGGCAGCGAAGGCACGATGTACCGCGTCATCCTCGACGGTTTCGACGGCGCGACGACCGTCACCGCCACAGTCCCGGCCGGCGTGGCTCAAGCGATCGACGACGGCGCGGGCAATCTGGCGTCGACCTCGCTGGACAACGTCGTCGAATTCATCCCCCGCGTGCCGCAAGACATCGTCTTCCTGCACGACGATTTCGGCCACGATCCGAATGCCGGTCCCCTGCCGCCCGGCATCGAAGGCGTCGAGACCGGCTACGGCTTCGCGACGCGATGGGACGACCGCACCGGTTACGCCCCGCCCGACAACCATCAACTCAGCGACGTCCAGCCGCTGACGTACGCCAACCTGCAAACGACGCCGACCTACGCCGACGTCGGTTTCTACCGCTCGGACCGCCAGATCGATGTGCATGCGAACTTCGCCGACTTCGAGCGGTTTGACACGTTCCCGCGCACGATCGGGCAGAGCGGCACGACGCTGTGGGCCAGCGCCCTGCTGCGGAAGGACACGGCGAGCAACAACCCCGTGCTGGTCCGCCTGGTCGACGGTCCGCTCAATTGGGGCGGCGGCGAAAACGAGTTGAGCTTGAGTTTCGGATACGGCGGCAGCTACGACGTCGGCGGAGTGCCTCACTGGGGCATGAGCGTCCGCAACGACAGCGAATACGGCGGCGGTGACGACTTCGACGCGGTCGCCAGTGACGTGCCGGTCGTGGACGGCGAGGCAGCCTTGCTGGTATTGAAGATGGAGTTCGGCTCGCAGGACACAATTTCGCTGTACGTGAATCCCGACCCCGCGACGCTTGGCGGCGCCGAGCCGGCGACGCCCAACGCGACCTACACGACCGGCGGCGTGAACGACATTCGCTTCCGCACGCTGGACCTGCTCGGCGGTAATCTCGACAACCGGCGTTCGATCGACGAAATCCGCATCGGCGACTCGTACGCCGCCGTCACCGAAACCGGCCCGCCCATCCCGCAAGCCCCGGTCTTACAAGCCGCCGACGCCGGCGCGACAACACGCGTCATCGGCCGCATCGACAACGACCCGGACACAACCTACACGCTCGACTTCGTCGCGAGCAGTGGGGCGGGTTTTGAACCTGCCGACACGCGTCTCCTCCACACGACCAACATCACGACCGATGCCACCGGCATGGCCGACTTCGACCTCGTCATCCCCGCCGCGACCACCGCCGGCGAATTCGTTGCCGCGACTGCAACCAGCCCGGCCACGGCAACCTCCGCATTGTCGGACGGAGTGACCGTCATCAGCAACGACCCGCCCGTCGCCAACGACGACACGTACGCCACGGCAGCCGACGCTGTGCTCACGTTACCCGGCAGCAGCTACGCCGACGCCGTCCTGGCCGACAACCCGATCACGTACTGGCGGATCGGCGAAACGGGCACGACCGCTGCCAACAGCGGCTCGACCGCGGGCGCGGCCGACGGCACGTACGTCGGCACGCCCGAACGCGGCACGGGCCTGGTCGGCATCGGCAACGACGGCGCTCCGCATTTCGACGGCACGAACGACCGCGTCGAAATCCCCGAGACGCCCGGACTTAACACGGGCGGCCCGTTCGCCGAACGCACCATCGAACTGTGGTTCAAAGCCAACTCGTTCAGCGGTCGTCAAGTGCTGTACGAACTGGGTGGGCGAGACCGCGGCATGAGCGTCTATCTATCGGGCAATGAACTGTACGCCGCCGCGTGGAACATCGCGGGACCGACCGACAATTGGAACATCCGCAGCATCAGCACGCCGGTCGAACTGGCTCGGACGTAGCACGTGGCCGTCGTTATGCAAGGCAACGAGACGGCAACCGGCACGCTCACCGGCTACCTGGACGGCGTCGAGTTCGACCAGTCGGCCGGCGTCGGTGAACTTTGGGAACCGACGGGCGACGGAGCGATCGGTTTCCAAAACGGTCCCGGCCGCTACCACAATGGCACGATCGCGGGTAATCCCGTCTTTGACGATCTGGCGTTCCTTCACGGCACGGTCGACGAGGTCGCTGTCTACAACGCGGCCCTCACGACCGAACAACTCGCCGCCCATATCACGGCGGCCGGCGTTCTGGGCAACGATGTCGACATCCACGCGGTCGACACGATCTCGATCACGGCGTTCGACACAACCTCGCGGTTCGGCGGCACGGTCAGCGTCAACGCGGACGGCAGCTTCACCTACGATCCGACCACGTCCACCGACCTGGCCAACCTGCCGGAAAACGAAATCGCCCACGACACATTCACTTACACGATCAGCGACGGGTACGCCACGTCGACGGCCACGGTGACGATCGAAGTGTCCGGCCTCGCTCCCGTCAGCCATCCGTGTGCGGACCTCTGCGGCCTGCACGACGAATTCAACGATCCGACAAAGATCGCCGACTGGCAACGGATCTATCAGGTGGAAGGCTGGGACGCGGATCAACTCGAAGCGTGGGACATCGACACGACGCAGGCCGGCCGCATGACGATGATCCCGTGGTCGGTGACGTGGTTCCAGGACTACCGCGGCCCGATGGCCTTCAAGGAGGTAACGGGCGACTTCTCACTGACGACGGAGGTTTACATTCACGACCGCGACGAGATCGGCGACAGCGACGCGGACGACGTGCCGGATGGCGCGCAGTTCTCGCTGGCCGGTCCGCTGATCCGGACTCCGCGCCCCGAAATCACGTCGCCCGCCGACTGGACGCCGGGCGGCGAGGACTGGTCGTTCCTGTCGCTCGGTTACGGGACGTCCGGCTCGAACTTCAACTTCGAGGTCAAATCAACCAACAACAGCCAATCGAATCTGCGACTTTCCAACGCAGGCACGGCGGGCACGGCGAAGCTGCAAATCACCCGCATCGGCGACGCGGTGATTGCGTTGCACAAGCTGCCCGGCGAGGACTGGGTGGTGCATCAGCGTTACCGCCGAGCGGACCTGCCGGAGACGCTGCAAGTCGGTTTGGTCACGTACTCGGACTACGTCCGGGCATCGCAGCTATCGTACTTCAATCACAACAACACGGCGATCACCGACGGCAACCGCGACCTGGTCGCCGGCTTCGAGTACGCCCGCTACGCCCGTCCGCGAGTGATCCTCGACCTGCAAGGCGTCGACCTGGTGAACGACGCCTCGGACGAAGACCTGCTCCGCTTCCTCGGCGAGCCACTCGATGTCCCCGCCCCGAACGACGGCATCGTCACCCGGCAAATCATGCACAACGGCCATCCGCTCGCGAAGACCCCGCTACTCCCCGGCGGCACAGCCAGTTTCAACAACTACACCAGCTACGTCGGCGGCATCACCAACATCACGATCGACATTGCCGACCTTCCCGCCGCGGTCACCGCCAGCGACTTTGCATTCCGCATTGGCAACGACGACGATCCATCAACTTGGACCACATCCCCGACACCAAGCATCACCACCGACTTCGGCACCGGCACGGGCAACAGCGACCGCATCACCCTCGACTGGCCCGACGGCGCGATCCGCAACACGTGGCTCCAAGTCACCGTTCTCGCCAACGCCAACACGGGCCTCAACACCGACGATATCTTCTACTTCGGCAGCACCCCCGGCGAGTCAGGCGACGCCCCGTCCCACGCCCGGGTAAATGCCTTTGACTTCGCCGGCGCCCGCGACAACGCCGGCACAACCGCCCCCGCCTACGACTTCAATCTCGACGGCAACATCGACGGCACTGACCTGGCCATCGCTCGGGACAACGCGACGAACTTCAATACGGCGTTGCAATTGATCACCCCCACCGTTCAACCGCTGCCACAACAGGCCATGTTCGTGGAAGAACAGGAGGACACAAAGACAACAGAGGATTCTGAACAAACTCCGTTACCTCGGTTCGCTCCTGTTCAAATGACTTCGTCCAGTGATCCGCACGCCGACCGGTCTCATGTTGCGCGCTCGATCAGCGGCCCAGTGCTGGACGACGAGTTACTCACGGAATTGGCGCTGAAGCTGATTGAGTCTGGCGAAAATTGGAGCGAGACATAATGCACGTCCCCAACAGCAAAGGAACGCTCCCACTTATTCCAGCAGGTGGTGGTTTGTCGGGCGGGACACTCCCGACTTCCATATGGGCGGGAGTTTTGCCAGGCCAAGCCACGAAGAACCGTTGTTCCGGCAGGCCGAAGGTTTCGGAAACGGCAAGCGTGTGGAGCAGGTTTACCGTTCGCCGCGGATCGACACGGCAAGTCCCGGGATTTCGATCGAACAGAGCGGCAATGGTTTGCTGTACGCGGGGATACGCTATGCTTCCGCCATGTCGCGAGCGTGGTAGCTGCTGCGAACGAAGGGGCCGCTGGCAACTTTGGCAAAGCCGAGCTGGCGGGCGGCTTCGCCCAGGGCGTCGAACTCGTCCGGCGTCAAGTACCGCACGACGGGGAGGAACTTGTCCGTGGCGGGCTGCAGGTACTGGCCCAGCGTCAGGAAATCGCAACCGTAATCGCGCAGGTCCGTCAGGACGTCGAGGATTTCGTCTGCCGTTTCGCCCAGCCCCAGCATCAGTCCGCTCTTGGTCTTGATCCGCGGGTCCAATTGCTTGACGCGTCGCAGCAATTGCAGCGTCCATCGATAATCCGACTGCGGGCCGCGTACGCGGCGATAGAGGCGAGGCACGGTTTCCGTGTTGTGATTGAACACGTCCGGTGCGGCCGCGACGACGCGGTCCAGGCCCGGCTTGTACCCGATAAAATCAGGCGTCAGGACCTCCACCGTGGCGCCCGTGCGCGCGCGAACCGCCTGGACGCAGCGATAGAAATGTTCCGCGCCGCCGTCCGGCAAGTCGTCCCGCGTCACGGAAGTGATCACGACGTGTTTCAGACCCAGCCTCGCTGCGGCTTTCGCAACACGCTCCGGCTCGTCGTCCGACAACGCCTCGGGCTTGCCGCGCGAGACAGCACAAAAACTACAACTCCGCGTGCAAACGTCTCCCAGCACCATAAAAGTGGCCGTCTTCTGGGAGTAACATTCCATACGATTCGGACATTTTGCATTATCGCAGACGGTTTCCAGGCCCAATTCGTCGAGCAGCGTCGAGGTAAAGTGGTTGGCATTGCCTTTCGGCACTTCGCGCTTCAGCCAGCGCGGTAAACGCCCCGCCGCGGGTGCTGCGGATTCAATCACAGGCAATTCATGTTTCACAGGCTTCGTTCCCCGAAAAGGTGCATTGCTGTAATTCTAACGAGTGACGGCGTTTAGGGTAACCGGCAAGCGGGTTTTGGCACCGCTGAGCAATGGAGCTATCGAACCGGCAGCCGGTAAAGCGTGGCAATGAGATATGCTCGGCAAGTCCGCCTGCCGTTCCGGTTGGGAAACATCGTCTGGTTTTTTTTCCACCAGAGACCTTTCGACGCGCCAACGGATTGCACCGATAATCCGAAATGTCACCCGGGCGTGGTCCCGATTGGACTTGCGTTTCCGAAGTACCGATGAACGTTTGCTGACGGAATAATCTCCTGCTCCCTTGATGATACAGGCCTCCAACTGAACGGATTCTTCGCCATGACCGCTCCCAAACCGGCTCGCGTTCTTGTCGTCGTTTGCATGTTACTCGTCTCCCATGCGGCCATCACGCGTGCGATGGCGGACGGTTGGGAGGCTTCGGCAGGCGCAATCTTCTTGAACCGCGACGCGCACTACGACGGTTACCTGGTCGTCGACAACGGTCACAATCCGCTGCTGTCGAGTTCCGACTTTGAGACTGGGGTTCAGGGAGGCTTTCTCGCAACACTCTCGAAAGACCTGCACGACTCGTATTCCGTCCAGGCGCGATACTTTGCCATCGACGACTGGTCCGAAACGGACTCCACTGCAACCACCAATGGCGCCTGGCTGTTTCACGGTGCAACGCTGGGATCCGCAACTATCACTCAGATTGACGGCACGTTCACATCGAACTTGAATAGCATCGAAGTCAACCTGGGTCACCAACACAACGATTGGATCAAGTGCCTCGCCGGCTTTCGTTACCTGTCCATTGACGAATCGCTGCATTTTGACTTCTTCGACGGCATGATCGACTACTCCGACTACGAAGGGTCCGTGAATAACGATCTGTACGGCGTCCAGGCAGGCGCCGAAGTTCTGCTCCTTGACCGCGGCGGACCATTGACCGTGGATGGCATTTTCAGGGCGGGAATCTATAGAAACGAAGCCAGCTATGATGGCGTGTATGCGAATGGCATGTCGGCCCAGGTTGTTGATTCCGCTTCCCAAACCGCTTTTGTCGGCGAGATCGGCATCAACGCCAACCTGCTGCTTACGGACAACGTCGAGTTCAACGCGGGTTACAACATGCTATGGGTTTCCGGAATCAGCCTGCTGGAGGAGCAACTGGCTGCCGCCAACTGGATGGCCGGAACCGGCATCAACACGGACGGCAGCGCGTTCTACCAATCGGCGTCGGCGACCTTCACGATCTATCACTAGTTGCGAAACAAGCCCGTTCTGTGACTTAGGGACTTGAAATTCGAAGCACGAATATCGAAAACCGAAACAAATCCCAATGTCACAATTCGAAAATCCGAAACCCTGGCGGCGATCGCATCTCGCGTTCCAGTTGAATTCAGATGGAATTGTTTTGAATTTCGAACTTTGGATTTGTTTCGTACTTCGTATTTCCAGTTTCTGGGATTCTCGGATTTAATCTTCGCTGGTTCCAGGACTCGCGCCAGCCGCACTCATCTGCCGTGCTTCGATTCCGCCGCCAGGACTCCTGTGCGCGCCGTTCGCGAGCCGCCGACTGACTCACATTTTCTGGATCTTGGGACAGGATTCCGCGCATCAAATCTGGTAGCATTTCCACTTGCGGAGAACTTGAGCGACGCGGACACGGTACCGACGCGCGGCGTACGCCAGCCCCAAGCGGAAGCGAGAATCAACCATGCGGCAGACCCGAGATTTGTTACTTTCGTTCGGTTTGATATGGATCGGCTGCCTGCCCACGTTATTGCTTGGGCAAGAAGACATGCCTGACATCGCCGAGTATCGGGAGGCCGCGATGCGGTCGGGCGACGCGACGCGAGGCCGTCATGTATTCGAAGCGAAGGAAGCGGCGTGTACGAAGTGCCATACGATCTCCGGGACCGAACGACGCGCCGGGCCGCCCTTGCTGACCATTGGCGACAAGTACGCTCGCGAACAACTCGTCGAAGCCGTACTCGACCCCAACAAGCACATTCATCCCGACTTTGCCACGCTCGTCGTCACCACAAAAGACGGAACGGTACACACGGGCGTGTTGCGTCGCCGCACGGACCGGGATTTAGAACTGCTGGATGCCGAGGGTAAGCTGTTACAAATCCCGCTTGCCTCGGTGGACGAGCAGCAGCGGGGCAAAGCGTCGCTGATGCCCACGGGCCTGCACAAGGTCTTAAACGCCGAGCAGTTCGCGGACTTGATTGCCTACCTGGCGACTCTGAAACAAAGCGAAGGGGATGCGCACCCCGGGATGCCGACAGTGATTCCCGCCATCGCCCAACCGATTCGCCTGGTCCCGCTCCACAACGAACAGCAGCGGTTCGATCACCCTGTGTGGATCCTGGCCAAGCCGGGGACGACTGACACGTTCCTGGTGGTCGAACAGCAAACACGCCAGATCTGGCAACTGACCAGAGGCCAGCAGCAGGCTCGCAAGGAATTGTTCGCCGATCTCAGCCACGAAGCGATTACGGGACAGTTCGAAGGGGTCATGTGCCTGGCTTTTCATCCGAATTTTTTGAAGAACCACAAGTACTACGTCAACTACCACGTCCGCGAGGACGGCATTTTTTCACCCGTCATCGCGGAACGCCGCACAACAGACGATTTGTCGCGCGATGCCGGCGGATCATCGCGGCGACTGCTGAAGATCGAACAGACCACCGACCTGCACTGGGGAGGCATGTTGGCGTTCGGGCCGGACGGCTATCTCTACATTGGCACTGGTGACGGCGGGCCGCAGGAGGATCCCGATGGCAATGGCCAAAACCTACACAGCTTGTTGGGAAAAATCCTCCGCATCGACGTCGACCGCGTCACCGAGGACAAGCCTTACGGCATCCCCGAATCAAACCCGTATTACGGCGATTCCCAGCAC
Organism: uncultured Planctomycetaceae bacterium; assembly: GCA_937967665.1. Classification (GTDB taxonomy): domain Bacteria; phylum Planctomycetota; class Planctomycetia; order Pirellulales; family Pirellulaceae; genus CALBSZ01. The sequence continues at coordinate 14,861 of CALBSZ010000055.1, read as the reverse complement.
GCATGCCCCGAAATCTGGGCCTCCGGCATGCGCATGCCTTGGCGTTTCAGCTGGGATCCGGCGACGAAAGACCTGTGGGTTGGAAACATCGGGCAGGAGCTTTTCGAAGAGGTGTTGATCGCCCGTCAAGGCGAAAATCATGGCTGGAATGTGTATGAGGGATTCATGCCGTTTTCGAATCAATTTCGCCGCGAAGGCACCGACTACGTCCCGCCTGTGTTCTCGTACCGCCGCAAATATGGTGTTTCGGTTACCGGCGGCTATGTCTATCGCGGTCGCCGCAGCCCGTCCTTCGTCGGCGCTTACATCTTCGCGGACTTTGAATCCAAGCGAATCTGGGCGCTGACCCAAGCCGATCGAAAGCTCGTGAAGGTCCGCCAGATTGGCACATGCCCGGAACAACCGGCTTCTTTCGGCATCGACAGCGACGGCGAACTGTTCATCGTCGGCTATCAAGGCACGATCTACCAGCTGGTGCTCGACGATGCGGTATTCGAATAGAGCATGTTCCTGTCGCAGGCAAGCGAGCTGCGGCTCGGCGCTTTCGACAGGAAGATGAGGAAGAGTTCCGCACGACAAACGAATGCACCTGACTTGAAGACAAGCCAGGTGCAACGTTTTCCTGAACGTCGGCGTACCGATTAATTAGTTCGGCAGCAAGACAGAGTCGATGACGTGGATGACGCCGTTCGAACACAGGATGTCGGTTTTCACGACCTTGGCCTGGTTAATCGATACGGAACCGCCGTCAACCTTGACCTTCACCTTCGAACCCTGAACCGTATCCGCACTCGTCACTTTCACCACGTCGGCCGCGAGTACTTTGCCGGGCACTACGTGATAAGTGAGCACGGCGATCAACTTATCCTTATTCTCGGGCTTCAGCAGCGAGGCAACCGTTCCTTCCGGTAGCTTTTCGAAAGCGGCATCCGTGGGCGCGAACACGGTGAAGGGGCCATCGCCCTTCAGGGTCTCTACCAGTCCGGCGGCTTTGACCGCGGCGACGAGCGTGTTGAAATCGGATGCGGCAACGGCCGTGTCCACAACGTCTTTTTCACCTGCTTGGACGGTTGTGGCAAGGCTGACCAACACAGCACTGGCTAACGCGAAACAACGTAACATCTGGCAACTCCTCTTCTCTGTGGGGACTGATCAAGCCGCGACGTGCGACTTCTGGAGCACTCTAACGCGAGACGCCCCGCAGACACCCCACCTTTGGAAAGATCCCCGAGAATTCACAATCGCGAGGCAGCGTTAACAACGACGATCTGCGTCCACTGCCGGGCATAGGAGAGCGAAACCGGGCGTCCAGTTGTCGACGCGGAAGTGTCAGATTCGAAAGTGATTCAGGTCGCCTGCCGTGGCAGTCAAAAATCACAGCCTGAAGAAGAAGGGAATACGGACGCATGCGATTCAGCCAACGCCGAGGCCTGCGTCTTGGTAGATGCCGGACGCGACCCTCTCAATCCATCCGGTATTTTCCAGGTACCAGGTGACCGTCGCTTCCAATCCCGATTCGAAATCCTGCAGCGGTTCCCAACCGAAATCTCGTTTGACCTTGCTGGTGTCGATGGCGTAGCGGCGATCGTGACCGGGCCTGTCTTCGACAAATGTGATCAACGACCGGCACGGTCGGTGGGTGAGCTGCGGACGCAAACGGTCGACGATGTCGCAAATGTGCTCAACAACATGCATGTTGGTACGTTCAGCATGGCCGCCGACGTTGTAGCTTTCGCCGACCTCGCCCTGATCTAAGACGATGCGCAATGCCCGGCAGTGATCTTCCACGTGCAGCCAATCACGAATGTGCTTGCCGTCGCCGTAAATACGCAGCGGCTTGCCGGCGAGGGCTCTGAGGATGGTGAGCGGAATCAGTTTTTCAGGGAACTGGAAAGGTCCGTAGTTGTTAGAACAATGGGTAATCAGCGTGGGGAGCCCATAGGTCTTGTGGAAGGCGCGGACAAAATGATCCGACGACGCTTTCGAAGCCGAATAGGGCGAATTGGGAGCGTAGGCTGTCGTCTCTTCGAACAAGCCGCTCTCGCCCAGCGTGCCATACACCTCGTCCGTGGACACTTGCAGGAAACGGAATGTGTTCCGGCCCTCCGTGCTCAGCCGCTGCCAATACGCTTTGGCCGCCTCGAGCAGTTGCACCGTGCCAATGACGTTCGTCCGCAGGAACTCGGCAGGCGCAGCGATGGAGCGGTCCACGTGGGATTCGGCGGCAATGTTGACGATCGCGCGTGGCTGAAAGTTCTCCAGCAATTCTCCGACCAGTTGCTGGTCGCAGATGTCTCCGTGAACGAACACATGTCGCGGATGGTCGCTAATGCCTTCCAGCGAATCCAGGTTGCCGGCGTAGGTTAGTTTGTCGAGGTTGACAATCCGCACGCGGTCGTCAGCGACGAGACTTCGCACGAAGCAGCTACCGATAAATCCCGCGCCGCCGGTAACAAGAATCGTATCCATGGACAAGCGACATTCCTGCTGATCGTCGTTCCACGACTCCGCTCGCGGGCTCACGAATCGTCGTCCCGCGACTCCGCTCGCGGGATCACTAATCGTCGTTCCACGACTCCGCTCGCGGGATCACTAATCGTCGTCCCGCGACTCCGCTCGCGGGCTGCCGATCGCCTTACTGCACGCCGGCAACATCAGTGCTCACCCGCGGCGGCGCTGCTAATTTACCGCCAGGCTTGAACCGACTCCGCCATTGTCGATATCGGCAAAGGTCATGCCGCCGGAGACACCGGCTTCGGGGCCTGCCGAGGCAGCGTGCGGACCATCGGGCGCTACGGTCCGGCGGCCGACGCTACTGTAAACGAAGCCGTGTCGCCGAACAACTTGCGGGTCGTAGATATTCCGGCCATCGACAATGATCGGGGTCTGCATCAGCTCTTTCATGCGGTCGAAATCAGGGGATTCAAACTGTTTCCATTCGGTCATCACGGCCAGGGCGTCAGCGCCGCGCAAGGCATCGTATTTGTCATCGCAGTACGTGATCCGCTCGCCATATTCAGCGCGTACATTGGCAATGGCTTCCGGATCGTGCACGCGCAGTTGCACACCGGATTCCAATAGCCGACTGATTACGAGCAGGGCGGGGGCCTCGCGAATATCGTCGGTCAAGGGCTTGAACGACAGGCCCCAGATCGTCACGGTTTTACCTTGCAAGTCCCAATTCAAGGAGGACGCTAGTTTTTTGAAGAAGACCTGTTTTTGGATTTCGTTGACGTCGTCTACCGCATCCAGGATCCGCAGCGTGACCCCGTATGCGGAAGCCACGTTGCTCATCGCACGCGTATCCTTGGGAAAGCAAGACCCTCCGTAACCGCAACCGGGTCGAGTGAACTTGAATCCGATGCGGGAATCGTGCCCGATTCCTTCGCGGACTTCCGTCACATCGGCGCCCACGACTTCGCAAACATTGGCCATCTCGTTCATGAAAGAGATCCGCGTGGCCAGCAGGCAGTTGGCGACGTATTTGGTCATTTCCGCGCTCTCGGGCGACATGATCAAGAGCGGCACATCTTGATCCGTGTACGGTTTGTACAATTGCCGTATCTTGTCGGCGGTTTCCACTTCGCGGACCCCGACCACAATGCGTTCGGGCTGCAGGCAGTCGCTGACTGCCAGGCCTTCGCGGAGGAACTCAGGGTTGCTGGCCGGAAAGTGCTTGATCTCCGACTCGAGGTTCAAGTAACGGTAGAGTTTGGCATTGGTGCCGGGCGGTACGGTGCTCTTGACGATGACTACCTTGCTGTCCGTGGCGTGCTGGCGAATTCCCTGAGCCACGGCCCAGATGTATTGCAAATCGGCGGCGCCGTTTTCGTGCTGTGGGGTCCCGACACCGATGTAGACCACTTCCGAATCAGTCAGGGCCTGTCCCAAGTCCGTTGTAAAGCGTAGCTGCCCCGACCGATAGTGCCGGTTCACGAGGCCGTCCAGCCCTGGTTCAAAAATCGGTATCTTGCCCTTCTTCAGGCCGTCAATCTTCGCCGCGTCCAGGTCGACGCACGTCACACAATGTCCGATTTCGGTCAGGCACGCCCCGGTTACCAGCCCTACGTATCCGGTTCCAACGACAGTGATTTTCATACTGAACACCCCATGGTTAGGTAGCTAGCACCCGCATGTCGACTCGGCCGGCGGAGATAACGCGGGCGGGATTGTACTGTGGAAAATAATTCAAGTGAATGTTGATTTAAGGAATAGCACCGGACGTCTGGAGAGCCGCGTTGATCAACAGCCCCAGATTTGCTGGGCATATTGCCGTACCGTGCGATCGCTGGAGAACCTTCCCATGCGGGCCACATTCAAAATCGCCTTCCGCGCCCACGCGGCGGGATGCGCAAACGTTTCGCCGACACGTTGTTGCGCGTCGATATAGCTGCGCAGGTCCGCCAGGTGATAAAACGTCTCATTCTCGCTCAAGAGCTGCTCGATCAACCAGTGATACTTGTTTCGCTGGCCGGACCAGAACGAAGGGCTTTGCAGGGCATCGACCACGCGCCGGACGTCCTCATCGCCGTGATAGTAGTCGAGTGGACGGTATCCACCCTGATGCTGGATGTCATGGATGTCGTCGACGTTGAGGCCGAAGATAAAGATGTTCTCGTCCCCGACTTCCTCGCGGATTTCCACATTGGCACCATCCAGCGTCCCAATCGTTAGCGCGCCGTTCAGTGCAAATTTCATATTGCCCGTTCCCGACGCCTCGAAACCGGCTGTCGAAATCTGCTCGCTTAAGTCCGAGGCCGGGAAGATTCGCTCAGCCAGACTGACTCGGTAGTTCGGCAGGTACACGACCTTCATCCATTTACTGGCGTGCGGATGACTGTTGATCACTCGCCCCAGACTGCAAATCAGGCCAATGATCTGTTTCGCGGCCCAGTAGCCAGGAGCCGCTTTGCCGGAAAACACGTACGTGCGCGGGCTCGCCGGCACAACACCGTCCTGGGTAATCGCAAAGAAATCGTGAATGATGCGCAGCGCGTTCAACAGCTGTCGTTTGTATTCGTGAATGCGTTTCACTTGCACATCGAACATCGACTTTGGATCGACCAGCGTGTTGGTATCCTCGTCGACAATCCGGGCAAGTTGCTGCTTGTTCGCCAGTTTCACATCGAGGAACGCTTGTTGAAAAGACGGGTCATGCGCCAGTGGCTCCAGATCCCGCAACCGTTCCAGATCGGTAACCCAGCCGTCACCAATGGCATCCGTAATCAAGCGTGAGAACCGCGGGTTTGCCTGCAACAGCCAGCGGCGTTGCGTGATCCCATTCGTCTTGTTGTTGAATCGTTCAGGCCACATCTCGGCGAAATCGGGGACCAGAGATGTTGTGATGAGTCCGGTGTGGAGTTTGGCAACACCGTTCACCGAGTGACTGCCCGCGATCGCCAGATGGCACATCCGCACCTGTTTCTCGTTACCTTCCTCGATGATCGACATGCGCTGCAATTTGCCGACGTCGCCGGGCCAACGTTTCTCCACATCCGCCAGAAAACGCCGATTGATTTCGAAGATGATTTGCAGGTGTCGCGGCAACACCCGCTCCAGGACCGACACGGACCACTTTTCGAGTGCTTCGGGCAACAGAGTGTGGTTGGTGTACGCGAGTGTGGCCTGAGTGATCCGCCACGCCTCGTCCCACGGCAGTTCTTTCTCGTCCAGCAGCAGCCGCATCAACTCCGCCACGGTCAAGGCGGCGTGGGTATCGTTGAGCTGCACGGCGGCGTGCTTCGCCAGCGTCTCCACGTCACCGAACAGCAGTTCATGGCGCCGGATCAGATCGCGCACGGAACAGGCAACCAGGAAATACTCCTGCACCAACCGCAGTTCCTTGCCAGACGCCACCGCGTCCGATGGGTAAAGCACTTTAGAAATCGTTTCCGCGCGTACCTTCTGTTCCACGGCCTGCAGGTAGTCCCCTTCGTTGAAGACGTCCATGTCAAATTCGTTGGAACCGCGTGCCGCGAAGAGTCGCAGGTAGTTGACGGTTTCGCCGCCGTAGCCGACGACGGGCATGTCGTGAGGAACACCGACAACGGCCAGCCAATCGGTCCACACGGGCTGGAATTCGCCGGCGCGGTCTTCCACGAAGTCAACCTTGCCGTACAGCGGCACGATGACCGCTTCATTCGCGCGTTCCATTTGCCAGGGAGTGCCATAAGTCAACCAGTTGTCGGGCTTCTCGCGCTGTTCGCCGTTGACAATCGCCTGCTTGAACAGACCGTATTCGTAGTTGATTCCGTAGCCGTAACCGGCGTGGCCCAGTGTTGCCAGGGAATCAATGCAGCAGGCGGCCAGGCGGCCCAGCCCCCCATTGCCTAGCCCCGCGTCGGGTTCGCTCTCGACCAACAACTCCAGATCGACTCCCAAGTTACGCAATGCTTCGCGACATTGGTCCAGGATTCCCAGGTTGATCAGATTGTTCTCCAGCGACCGGCCAATCAAGAACTCCATCGACAAATAGTAGACGCGTTTGGCTCCCTGTTCGGTGAAGCGCTGCGAGGTGGCCAGCATCCGATCCGTCGTGAGCTGGCGAACTGCCAACGACGTCGCTTCAAACAGGTCGCGAGGCAGGGCCTCGTCGAGTGTCGTTCCGACAGCATAACGCAGCTGCTGCAGGATCGCATCTTGCAGTGCTGCCGTTTCCAGGACGGGAATGGCCGGCGCCGGACTGGCAACGAGTTCTACGGAAGACATCAGATACCCCCTTCTTGAGTTGACGCAGCGTGTGCGGTGACCGGTCGCTCGCGACGTACGGTCTTCACAACTCTAGCTTTTCAGGGCATCCATGAGCGAAAAGTTTGTAGATTTGCCGAAGTCCGGCACGGCCCGTTCTTGGAGACATGCCGGCAAAGCCTGCGATTGCGGCTCGCCCATCTGCAAAGGGAAATCTCAAAACGAATGACGGGACTATGACGTTTGTACGGTGGTGTACCGCGACATCGGAATGAGGACGCACTTGAACCGATAGGCCCGGCCGTAGCTACAAGTACGACGCGCTAGTAAATGTGTACTGCGAAAAAGGGAGACACGAGTTACTTGCTCGCGCGCCGTGCGTAGATTACGCCGTCAGAGGGCACTTGCGCGTTTTGGAGTTACCTTTCGAGCCTGTATGCCGACAGAGCCTGGCGCTGGTGCTTGGGACTACCGGCTCTGCCGGCAGTTACTGATGGGCGGCCTCTTGCCGTTCCGCCTCGTAGGCGGCGATCACCGCCTCGGGGTCTTCGTTGAATAGATCGCGACAACCGGAACAACAGACGTAATAGGTCTTGCCTTGATGTGTCACCGCAATGGTCCCTTTGCCACCAGTAACAATGCATTCCACGTAGGCGGTGCCTTTGCCAAACGAACTTCCCTCGCGGGTATAGCCCACTTCCGCCATCCGCGCATAGCGTCCACCGACGGAAAGGCTCTCATACAGGACAACCATCCGGTCGCCGTCGGCCACCTGCCGCAGACTCATCCGCGCGGGAAGCCCATCCACGGGCTGTGCGCAGGTCAGGACGAGCTTGCTGTCGACGCAGGCGCCTTGATACAGAAGGGTATCGTTGTCCGGCGTTACGGCCGTCAGCGCGAATTCGTTGTCCGCAATCGCACGGACGCTGCCACTCTGGAAGAACCGGGCCTTGTCCGCGGTGAAGGTCAGGCTTGCTCCGGACTTGTCGAATTTCCAAGCCCAGGCGCACTTTTCGCTCCACGCACCCTGGTTCGAACCGCGCCGCACCTGCCCGACACCCCGCCAGGAACCGACAAACGATTGTAGTTTTGCTAACGATTGTTTGTCTTTTTCGCGCGAATGCGGGATATCGGCCGCCAGGAAGGCGATGCATCCCAGCGCCACCATCGTCGTAGATACGCGAATTGGCATCCGTTTTTCCTTGCATGTCCTGGGGTGACTGGTGCTGTGGTGACTGGTGTGAGCGCGCCGACGAATCAAGCCGGCGCCTGCGGCTGAGGGTTAAAAAAAGTAGGGTACGAAATGAGCTGCGCCAGATCGAATCAAGCCGGCGCCTGCGGCTGGGGGTTAAACAAAAATAGGGTACGAAATGAGCTGCGCCAGATCGGATCCAAGTCGTGTTGTCCACCGACCGTACTTTGACAAACCCCGCGGGGCCCGGCGAGTTCCGCTGAAAATCCACGCCCCGTTGAATGACTCGCGAATAACAGGCCGGCAGACGCACGATCAACTCGCCTTTTCGCCGAACAAGACCAGGCTGGCGGTGAAGCCATGGACAAAGTTCGTGCGGCCCACTGGGCCGATCTCCCCTTGTGCAAAAAAACCAGCCAACGGCAATTGGCCCAGTGTCTGCCAGGCGCAGCCGGCATCGTGATGCGGCTGGCTGAATAGGCGCGTGCCGCGGCCGTTACAGGTAAACAACAGGCCGCCGGCCGGCGCGAAACGAGAGTCGTCGCGAGTCTGGGCCAGCAGCTCTTGCCACTCGTCACTGGCCGTCTGCTCGTCACGAACATGAAATTGAATCGTCTGACCGGGACGGATGTAGTCACCCACAACAATGGCCCCCTGTTCGGCATCCAGTCCCAAGACATTGCGCACCAGAAAATCCCCTTGCTCGCGATGGTCTTGATACTCGCTCACCACGCGACCGACATGAAGGCCACTCTGCACCAACTGTTTTTCGCGCGTGGGCAACGTATCGAACACCTCCTTAAGCTGTAACAAGGCAGGCTGGCCGCCGAGTTCATGGATCACGTTTTGTTCCGCCTTCGTGACGATAAACGTTGTCCCGATGGGGCGGCAGCCTTGCGAAACGATGCTGCGAAAGGTGATGTCGCCGTTGAGCAGCGCCGCGACGGCACCCGCGCGAAAACGCTCGCCATTCAGAAACAGTGCGTTCTCGCCCGGCGCGCCGGCGCCGCTGGCCATGCCACCGACAATCGGTATTCCCGGTTGATCCTCATTCAGGCGTTCCAGCAGGCTATCCGTCGGAAAGCTGAACGGGTCGCCCAGCAACATCAACACGCTATCCTCGGGCCACGATTCGGTCAATTCATCAGGCCAGCCGATGATCGAACCGCCATCCGGCGTCCGCTCGAACTGCAAGTGCATGGGCAGAATCCGCGTTCCAGGAAGCCGGGCAGCCCAAACCGCAATGGCCGGTTCCGATTCCATCTCGGTATCGTTTGCCAACACGGCTTCCGCCGAACATCCCAGCAGGCAGCCGGGCGACAGTTGTCGAGCTATCTCGACACCGATCGCATCGAATTCCGTTCGGTGATCGTGCGAGACAAACACGAACACCAGCGCAGGGGCCGTTTCCAACTGCGCTTGCAGTGAATCGCAAACCTGCTGGATTGCCAGGGCCGTGTCGGTGGAGGTGGAATAGGCTGAAGCACAAAGCATAACGCGCGTCTCCTCGTGCCCGCTGGCCGCGATCGACGGCTGGGGCTAACCCGACAGCGCCAGATTCCGTCGTCATTTTAGCTCGACGCGCCAGCAAGTGGGTCACTAACGTCCGGATGCACTTGCTTGCGCTGCCTGCTTGTCTTCTTGCGGATTGCCGCAAAGCTGGCGCTGTTCAACGAACGATAGGATTGTAACCGTTTCCCCCGGTTGCGAAACCAGACGATACGGTTCAGACGCGGATCTTCAACCACAGCCGCACGCGATCAAATGACTTCATGGATCGGCTGGATGCCATCATCCACCAGATATCGCGGCACGCCCGTGTTGTCGAACACGCGAACCTTGCGCACGTCGAGTCCGACGTTGTGATAGAGGGTCGCGAAGACTTCCTGGAATTTCACGGGCCGTTCGACCGCATGTTCGCCGTACTTGTTGGTGGCGCCGATGACTTGCCCGGTGCGCATGCCACCACCGGCCAGCATGGCACAGGAAACCCGCGGCCAGTGATCGCGGCTGTTTTTGGAATTGATTTTGGGGGTCCGGCCAAACTCGCCCCAAACCACCACAGAGACGTCGCGGTCCAGACCTCGCTCGTGCAAGTCCGTTACGAGCGCCGAAAGTCCCTGGTCCAACATCGGGAACTCTTCTCGCGAACGCGGGAAGTTCATGCCATCGCCGCCATGCCAATCCCAGCGGCTGTAGTTCAAGGAAACAAACCGCGCCCCCGCTTCGACCAGCCGGCGCGCAATGCAGAAGTTCTCGATCATCTTCGGCGCTCCGTCGCGCTGGAACTTCTCGTCGCTCTTGCCATATCGTTCGACAATCCGCGGGTCCTCTTTCGACAAATCCAGGGCTTCGGCCAACTTGGACGTGGAGAGAATGCCCAGCGCTTGTTGCGAGTAGACGTCGAGTCCGTCCATCGCGCCGCTGGTATCCAGATCGCTGCGAAAACGATCGAATGAGTTTCGCAGCGCGGTGCGATCGCGCAACCGTTCCAGCGTGATGCCGTTCAGGATCATGTTCTCCGGAGTACTGCGCGCCGTCTTGCCGACCAGGTTGAACGGATTATGTTTCACACCCAGGAAGCCCCCCGTTCCCGGTTCGCCCCAGGTCCGGTTGCCCGTCGGGTACATCAGCGACAAGTGCGGAGGCACCGCTTCGTTCACGGGACCCTGCAGGTGCGAGACCCATGCCCCGGCTGCCGGCTGGCCACCCGCCGGACCGCGAGCGCCAAACTTGAAACCCGTCATGCACTGATAGCCGTCGTGGCGACCGTCGGCATCGCAAATCGAACGGATCGGAATGAACTTGTCCATCATCTGCGACATCCGCGGGAACAGTTCGCAGATTTCGATTCCCGGCACGTTCGACCTCGCCGGACTGAACTCCCCGCGAATGTCCGCCGGCGCGTCCGGTTTCAAGTCCCAAAGATCAATGTGCGAAGGGCCGCCCGGTAGATAAATGTTGATGATGCTCTTCTGATTGCTCCCCAGCCTGGCCGTCGCTTCCATCTGCAACGCCTGGGCCAGCGAGAGGCCGCCCATCGCCATGCCGCCGATCTTCAAGAAGTTGCGGCGCGAAACGCCGTCGCAGGTGTGCGCTCGCCTGGAAGACCGACCGTAAATCGTGAGCATGTTCGCATCCTTAAATGGAAAACGTAGTGTGAGGCCGCCAACTGGAGCAATCAACAGCTACCATCTGTATCGGCACACATATCAGTCGATGTTGATATGATATCGGCGAAACGGCCCCTCCGTCAAGAGTATCGCGGCGGGCGATATGCCTACCGGGAACTGAGTTCGTGGACGTAATCGACCAGGGCAATGGCGTTATCGACCGGGGTTTGCTGCAGGATCCCGTGACCGAGGTTGAAAATGTGACCCGGGCGTCCGGCGGCCTGATCGAGGACATCTTTTGCCCGCTCCCGAATCAGTTCGCGTTTCGCCAGCAGGGTCGTCGGGTCCAGATTTCCCTGTACGGCCTTGTGGTGTCCCACCGTTTTCCAGGCTTCGTCCAATCGCACGCGCCAATCGACACCGACCACCGCGCTGCCTCCCTCGGCCAGCAACGGCAGCAGAGCGGGATTTCCGGTACCGAAATTAATGACCGGCACACCGCTGGAAAGATTGGTGATGATCTGCTGCACGTAGGGCAACACGTAGCGGCGGTAGTCATCGGGCCCAAGACAGCCGACCCAGCTATCGAACAGCTGCACGCATTGAGCACCGGCGGCGATCTGGGCGTTTAAGTAAATGGTCACGGACCGCGCGAAGCGTTCCATCAGCGAACGCCATGCGCCTTCGTCCCGGTACATGAGGGTTTTCGTGTGCAGGTAATTCCGGCTGGCCCCGCCCTCAATCACATAGCTGGCCAGGGTGAAGGGAGATCCCGCAAAACCGATCAGCGGGATGTCGGCCGGCAGGTCGTTGCGCGTTTGCCTCACGGTCTCCACGACGAAGTGCAGCGAGTCCACACTTTCCAGTTCCACGACGCGATCCACATCGGTGGCCTCGCGGACCGGGTTGTGAATGACGGGCCCTTCGCCCTGCGCGTACTCCAGGTCCAGCCCCATCGGTTCCAGAATCGGCAGCAGATCCGAGAAGATAATCGCGGCGTCCACTCCCAGTCGCTGCACAGCCGTCACCATGACCTCGCTGCACAATTGGGGATTCTTGCACAGTTCCAGGAATGTGGTCTTAGCGCGGACTTCGCGGTATTCCGCCATGTAGCGGCCGGCTTGCCGCATCAGCCAGATGGGCGTCACCTCAGTGGGCTCCAGCCGGCAGGCCTTCATGAACGGGCTGTCGTACCAGGGCGCCTGTTGATCGAGCGGATCGGAGGCGGGACCGGACAGGACGGCGGAAACCTTCTGCTTTCGCGCCAGCAGGTCGGACGCACGCTCCGCCGCGTCGACGACCAGCGATCCCATCTTCGGATGTTCCGGCTCGAGATCGACCGGCAGATGATAGTCGTACAGCGCTTCGCTGGTGGTCGGGCCGATCGAGGCGACCACGGTGTGTGCCATGCCGCGGCGGACGTCTTCGGTCAGATTCAGGTGCTCGGCAACCCGCAGCAGATTGGTAACCTGATTCGCGGACGTGAACAGCAGCACGTCCAATTTGCCTTCGGCCAGGGCTAGTACGTTGTCTTCCAGCGGGCCCGTGTTTTCGGGAAGGTCCCAGCGATAGATCGGCACGGCCAGGACGTGAGCGCCCCGCGCTTCGAGCCCGGCAATGAGACTCGGGTTCGTCTTGCCGTATTCCTGCAGCGCGACGGTCTGATTGGCCACGACGACTTCACGATCGATGGTAGTCAGCAGGTCTCGCCAGGTATTCGGTTCCGGGACGCGGATGGTCGGTGTCAGCCCGACTTCCTTCATCGCTGCCACCGGTTTGGGGCCGCGACAAATCGTGGTGACGTCAGCCAGTGTGTCCAGATAACGTTGACGGTCGACCTTCCGTTCGACAACATTCAGCAGTTGCTGGAACCCGACACCCGTCAGGAAAATGACGATATTGACTTCGCCGGTGATCAGCCGATGGGCGAAATCGACCCCAGCCGAATTGTCGTCCAGCGGCACTTCGCGCATGGAAGGGCTGACATGGGCGACCCCGCCACACTTTTCGATCATGCGTGCCATTTCATCCGCGCGGCGACTTTCGAACGCCGCCACGTGCAGGCCGTTAAAATTGGCAAGTTTTGTCATGACTCCATGCTAACTTCTGGCACGGACGTCAAATAGGGGACGAGCGCTGCTTTCACCGCCTTGGCAGCTCCCACGCTGGTCTCCGCCAACACTACACGTCGTGCGCGCGACGTGTTACCATGGGGTAACCCATCGAAGGAGGAAACATGACGTCCACGACGACTGGATTTGACGAATTGCAGGCAGCCGCGGCCAGCGGCGGAGCGCAGGCCGTACTCGATCGGCTGGCCGAACAGCTCCTGGCTGAAAAGAAGTTCCACGAATTGTTTGAAGCACGCAAGATGCAGGTCCGCGGGTCGCTCGGCTTGCCGTACCTGTACGACGACAGCGGCGACAACCTGGATGACGCGCAGCGGGAAAAGCTGGAGGACGGCTTGTTCGCCGCCTGCCGCGAAGTGGGACTGGAATTGCTGGGCGAGGGAAAGGTCCGCGAAGGTTGGATGTACATGCGGCCCGTGGGAGACAACGAAGCTGCCCGCGCGGCAATCGCGGAAATCGAAGTCGATGAAGACAACCTGGACGACATTGTCGAAGTCACGTTGAATGAAGGGGTCGACGTTACTCGAGGTTACGGCCTGGTACTCGAACACTACGGCACGTGCAACGCGATTACGACCTTCGAATCCGTGATGCCCCATCATTCCAAGGACAAACAACAGGCCACCGCCGCCATGCTGGTCCGGCACCTGCACGACGAGTTGACCGCTACCGTCCGCGCCGATATCGCGCAGCAACAGGGAAGCGAACCGGCCGAGCAATCGCTGCGGGAACTGGTGGCCGACCGGGATTGGCTTTTTGGCGAAAACAGCTATCACGTCGATACCACGCATCTCGCTTCGGCGGTACGGTTCGGCCGCCTGCTGGACGATCCGGAAGTCCTGCGAATCGCGCTGGACCTTACCGAGTACGGGCGGCGCTTGAACGAGATGTTTCAACACTCGGACAACGAACCGTTCGCCGATACCTATCCGGCTCATGCACTGTATTTCGAAGCGCTGCTGGGCGAAAACGTGGACGCGGCCATCGATTACTTTCGCCAGAAAGCCACGACGGTGGACATACATCGCCACGGCACGTCGGCCGTGGAAGTTTACATCGACTTGCTCAGCCGCGTCGGTCGGCATCAAGAGGCGTTGCAGGCGGCCACGACCATGTTCCCTGACGATGCGCCGTCGGTCGGCATCGCCCCTTCGCTGCTGGTACTATCCGAAAAAGCCGGAAACTACGACGCCCTGATGGAATACTATCGAACGCGAAACAATTTACTGGGCTACGCCACCGGCCTGATCTACGCAGATCAGAAGTCTTCGCATCCGTAACGGAATGTATCGCTTGCCATGACGAGACGTCGGAAATCAGGTTCCGCTGGAGCCAGCCTGGATTCGCTGCTGGATACGATGACCAATGTGGTCGGTATCCTGGTGATCATGCTCGTCGTGACGCAGTTGGGAGTGAACGAGGCGGTCGAGCGCATCAGCGATACGATTCAGATCGATCCGGAGGAATTCGCCGCGGCGATGGCGCAGGCCGAGGCCGCGCGGGCGGAACGCGAGGCCCTGGAAGCGCAACTGGCGGCGCTCGCTTCCTCCGATACGAAAGTCGACCCGCGCCAGTTGGCGAAGATCCAACGCCAGATCCTCGATCAGCAGGCCGATCTCAAGTCGCTGCGCGAGGCGCGTCAAGACGAACTCGCCGACATCGAAAAGAAGATCCAGGAAGCCCTGACTGCGCAACAGGAACTGAACAAGCAGGAAGCGGAACTCAAAGCCAAGCTGGATG